>NZ_JBHTRI010000013.1:121349-203594 GCF_042796085.1 Streptomyces sp. NPDC056452 | reverse complement strand
AGCATGTGCTGCCGGGGGCGCCTCCTCGTTCACATCCGGTCCGGCCGTGGCCGGAGCCCGGTCAGATCAGGCCGAGCTCGCGGACCGCGTCGCGCTCCTCGGTCAGCTCCTGCACCGAGGCGTCGATGCGCGCACGGGAGAACTCGTTGATGTCCAGGCCCTGGACGATCTCGTACGTACCGTTCTTCGTGGTGACGGGGAACGAGGAGATGATGCCCTCGGGGACGCCGTAGGAGCCGTCCGACGGGATACCCATCGAGGTCCAGTCGCCCTCGGCGGTGCCGTTGACCCAGGTGTGCACGTGGTCGATGGCGGCGTTGGCGGCCGAGGCGGCCGAGGACGCGCCACGCGCCTCGATGATCGCGGCGCCACGCTTGGCCACGGTCGGAATGAAGGTGTCGGCCAGCCAGGCCTCGTCGTTGACGACCTCGGCGGCGTTCTTGCCCGCGATCTCCGCGTGGAAGATGTCCGGGTACTGGGTCGCCGAGTGGTTGCCCCAGATGGTCAGCCGCTTGATGTCGGAGACGGCGGCACCGGTCCGGGCGGCCAGCTGCGAGATCGCGCGGTTGTGGTCCAGACGGGTCATCGCGGTGAAGCGCTCGGCCGGTACGTCCGGGGCGGCGGCCTGCGCGATGAGCGCGTTGGTGTTGGCCGGGTTGCCGACGACGAGGACCTTGATGTCGTCCGCGGCGTTGTCGTTGATCGCCTTGCCCTGCGGCTTGAAGATGCCGCCGTTGGCGGAGAGCAGGTCGCCGCGCTCCATGCCCTTCGTGCGCGGGCGGGCGCCGACCAGGAGGGCGACGTTCGCGCCGGCGAAGCCGACGTTGGCGTCGTCCGTGATCTCGATGTTGCGCAGCAGCGGGAAAGCGCAGTCGTCGAGCTCCATCGCGGTGCCCTCGGCGGCCTTCAGACCCTGCGGGATCTCGAGGAGTCGCAGGTTGACCGGCACGTCCGGGCCGAGCAGGTGGCCGGAGGCGATGCGGAAGAGCAGCGCGTAGCCGATCTGGCCGGCTGCGCCGGTCACGGTGACATTCACGGGAGTGCGGGTCATGGCGATCTCCGTTAGACAGCTGGCGGTGGGGGTCCCTGCCCCTGGTGCTGGATATCTCTGAATCTTGATGTGAAGAGATATCCAGCGGTCAGGCTATCCGACCCCGGTCGCCCCGGCCGCCCACCCCCCTGTGGGACCGCACACAACCGGTCACGTACCGCAGCTGTCCGTCCGCCGTGATGCCCTACTCAGGTGTGGTGCAGCCCTCCGTACCGGAGGCGAGGGTCGCGCACGCCTTCGCGTCCGATGCCTTCTTCACCGCGACCATCGGGGTGTACGCATCCGCGTCCGCGTCCACCGTGCCGTCCTGCCCGCCCGCGCCCGCGCTGATCCGGACGGTGTCTCCGGGAGCGGCCTTCGTTATACGGGCCCACGCGGCCGCACAGGTCTTGCTGTAGCGGACCTCGACGAGACTGGTGCCCACCCTTGCCCTGGAGACCGTGCTCGCGAACTGGCCTCCGCAGCCCATGGCTTCCGGGTCCTGTCCGGTGCAGTCCGCACCGGTGCACTGGACTCCGGCCGGCAGCTCCGGCGCGGTGGTGCTCGGCTCGGCGGACGGGGTCGCGGTCTTCTTCCCACCGTCGTCCGCGCCCAGGTCGGTGAGCAGCACCGCGCCGGCTATCACCAGCAGAGCGCCCACCACACCCACGAGGAACATCGTCAGCTTGCGACGGCTGCCGGGCTGTCCGCCCCTGCCCGCACGCCGGGCCGGTGGCTGCGCCCCCGCGCCGGCGGAGTGGAATCCGTCCGCGGGGCCGACTCCGCCCGGGACACCGGCATCCGGTGCCGCCCCGTGCCTCGGCTGCTGCGGGATCCGCGGAACGGCTCCGCGCTGGACCGGTACGGACGGCGGACGGCCCGCGTCGCGCACGTCCTCGGGCCCGGGGGCGGTGGAGACCCCCGCGCCCGCCCGTCCGCCGGACCGGCTGCTCCGGCCGCCCGCGGGGGCCGAGGTCGGCCCGAGCTCGCCGAGCGCCGCACGCGCCTGCGAGATCCGTATGGCCTCCATCGTCATGTCGTGGCGCATCTCGGAGCGGCTCCAGGCACGCTCCGCCAGCTCCCACATGGTCGTCAGGTGGTTCTGATTGGTGCCTGTCACTTCGGCGAGCGCAACGATCGCTCCCTTGGGCGCGAGCAGCCTGCCGTTGAGATAACGCTCCCAGGACGTCTTGCTGTAGCCCGTGCGGTCAGCCACCGCGGCGATGCTCAGCCCGCTCCGGTCGACCAGCCGGCGCAGCTGGTTCGCGAACTCCTTGACCTGCGGGTCGAGTTCCTCCGGTAGTGCCTTCCAACGAGGCATTACTCCCCCCTCATCCAATTCCCCCGAACGTGCCCGACGCGCCCCCGCTCCGTGACACCGAGCCCTGACGCCCCACTCAGAACCGGCGGTCTTCCGCTTCTGAACTACCCACGAGGATGCACAAAGCCAAGGTGTCAGTTCCTCATAGGGGGGCGCATGGGTGCATTCGGCGCCACCGCACGCTCCGTCGTACGCCTGTGGCGTATGCCGGTTCAGTCTGCCATCGTTGCGCGGCGATCACACCGTGGCGGAATGGTCACTTCCGTGCCACAGGCCACTGCCATCCCTTGAACCGGACACCTCATGTCCATGACCCTGGAGGCAGGACGGGGCAAGGCCGCTCAAGTCACCGCATTCCGGCGTTTCTTGCTCCGGGACGTCCCGTCCGGTGTCCGTCCCTTCTCGGGGGAGGGGACGGACACCACAGGCTTCTAGCGGATGGTGAAGTGGACGACGTCCTCCAGGATGGGGACGTCCAGCCACGGCTCGGGCTGCGCCATCAGCGCGAGCAGGACGATCAGGGTGCCCATCAGGCCGTACGTGACGAGGTCGGTGAACCGGGACCGCACGGCCAGCATGCCGACCGAAGGAACCACCCAGCGCAGCACCGCCCCCGCGAGGAGGGCGATGCCCATCAGCATCGCGCCGATCCTGAAGGCTTCCGCGAAGGGATCGGCCCCCACGATCAGCAGCCCGACACCGGCGGTGCAGAGCACGGTGAGCAGCGGCCACTGCCGGGCGGGCGCGGGAGCGTCCCCCGGCGCGGCGCGGCCGCCGCCCTCGGGGCGGGCGGTGTCACGGGTCAGCGAGAAACGCCGCGAGGGCGCCCGGGTCGAGCCGCCACGGCCGGCGTCCGCCGGGGACGCCTCGTCGGACTCACCGGTCGAGGGCGCCTCGTCGGACTCACCGGCTGCCGGCGCCTCCTCGGACTCGGACTCACCGGCCGGCGCGACCGCCGGTGCTTCGTGGGACCCACCCGTTGCCTCGCCCGAACCTTCGGTCACCACCGCATCACCCGCACCGCTGGGCACAACCGCCTCGTCCGTTTCAACAGCCTCGTCGGCGTGCGCACCGTCCGCCGGACTCGTACCTGCACCCATGACGCTCCTACCGGCCCGGATCAGCCGGCGGAGACGGCAGAGGCCTCGGCCGCCGCACGCTCGGCCGCCTCGACCACGTTGACCAGCAACTGGGCACGGGTCATGGGTCCGACGCCGCCCGGGTTCGGGGCGACCCATGCGGCGACCTCGGCGACACCGGGGTGCACATCGCCGACGATCTTGCCGTTCTCGTCCCTGCTGACGCCGACGTCGAGCACGGCCGCGCCCGGCTTCACGTCCTCGGGCTTGATGAGGTGCGGCACACCGGCGGCGGCGACGATGATGTCGGCCTGCCTGAGGTGGGCCGAGAGATCACGCGTGCCGGTGTGGCACTGGGTGACGGTCGCGTTCTCGGACTTACGGGTCAGCAGCAGCGGGATCGAGCGGCCGATGGTGACACCGCGTCCGACGACCACCACGTGGGCACCGTTGATCTCCACACCGTGCTTGCGGAGCAGCGTGACGACACCCTGCGGGGTGCAGGGCAGCGGGCCGGTCTCGTTCAGCACGAGCTTGCCGAGACTCATGGGGTGCAGCCCGTCGGCGTCCTTCGCCGGGTCCATCAGCTCGAGGACACGGTTGGTGTCGATGCCCTTGGGGAGGGGGAGCTGCACGATGTAGCCGGTGCATTCGGGGTTGGCGTTGAGCTCCCGTACGACCTCCTCGATGTCCTCCTGGGTGGCGGTGTCGGGGAGTTCGCGCTGGATGGAGCCGATGCCGACCTGTGCGCAGTCACGGTGCTTGCCGTTGACGTACCACCGGCTGCCCGGGTCGTCCCCGACGAGCAGGGTTCCCAGGCCGGGGGTGATGCCCTGCGCCTTGAGGGCCGCCACGCGGACGGTCAGATCGGATTTGATCGCAGCTGCGGTGGCCTTGCCATCGAGAATCTGGGCAGTCATGACACCTATCCTCGCGGATGACCCCACCCGCATACCAATTCTGGGTTGCACCGTGGACACGAGGTTGCACTTGCACAACACATTCGCCCGTTGACTGGACAGAAAGCCGATGTCAGGACGACGATGAGGCGCGCAGTATCGCGGACAGTGTCGGGGGGACCAACCGTTTCGGATTGCGCATCGTTCCTCCGCCCGGACCGCGTCGTCCCCGCACATTTGCAACGGAGGAATTCCGCCATGAGCTTCGGCGACCCCAACAACCCCTACGGCCAGCAGCAGGGCCAGCAGCCGGGCGGGCAGCAGCCGGGCTACGGCTATCCGCAGCAGGCCCCCCAGGGCGTGCCGCAGCAGGGCTACGGCTACCCGCAGGCACCCCCCGTCCAGGCCGGCTACGGCGGCTTCCCCGGCATGCCCACGGAGATGCCCGGTGGCGTGAAGTCCGCGCGGGTCATGCTCTACGTGATCGCGGGCCTGCAGCTCATCGGCGCGATCATCTTCGCGATCGCCGCCGCGGCGGTGAACGCTGCCAAGAACGACGCCTCGCTGCAGGAGGACGTCCAGTTCCAGGAGCTCGCGGACTACTCGGGCAACGCCCTGTGGGGCATCGTCGCCTTCGCGGTCCTGTGGGGTGTCCTCGCCGTGTTCCTCGCCGTGAAGTTCGGCAGCGGCGGCAACGGCATCCGCATCACCGCGATGGTCTTCGGTGTGATCACCGCGATCCTCGGCATCTACCCCTTCATCGTGGTCGGCCTCGTCCACACCGTTCTGGCCATCCTCGTCGTCGTCTTCGTGGCGAAGTCCGACGGTGGCAGCTGGTTCAACCGCCAGCAGCAGCCGCAGTACTGATCTGCCGGGTGGGGTGCAGTCCCACCGACAAGGCCGCAGCTCCCGCGTTGCGCGGGGCCTGCGGCCTTCGGCGTTCCCGGGGCGTCGCGGCCGCGCTCAGGAGCGGAACCCGGACGGGGCCGGCGTGGTCCGCTCCATCACGACGAAGGACCCCGACCGGTGCTTGATCCGGTAGCGCGCCTCGGGATGGAGCTGCTGGGCGTACTTCACCGGATCGTCGATCGGCGTCGACCAGCCGAAGTCCAGGTTGATCGCCACGATGTCGGGAGCCGTACCCGGGGCGCCGCCGACCCAGTAGACCGTGCGGTCGCCGGTCAGGTGCGCCATCAGCGTGATGTCCGTCTCCACACGCGCACCCTTCGGGATGGCGTCCAGAGCCTCCTCGGCCGCCTCGACGCGCGCTTCGGAGCGGTAGAACTCCGGGCGCAGCAGGTCGCGCAGGGGAAGGTGCTGGGTGAGGGTCACCGCGATCGCCGCGGCCACGGGCACGGCGACGTTCGCGTACGCGAGGAGCCAGGGCCGTTCCGAGGCGCGGCTGCGGCGGATTCCGTCGGCCATCGCCAGGAAGACGACCGGCATGAGGATCGCGCTGTAGTGCCAGACCATGCCCCAGTGGTTGGAGTCCTGGGACAGCAGCCGCCAGCCGAGCGTGGGCAGGACGAGCAGCATCAGGGGTGAGCGCAGCGCCATGAAGGCGGTGATGCCGACCAGGAAGATCAGCATCTCCACCTTGACGGAGGAGTCGAGGACGCCGAGGACGGAGTCGAGCAGGGAGACTTCCTGCTCACCGTTCTTGTCGATCTTCTTCCAGTAGTCGTACGTCCCCGCGCTGCTGGCCGCCGGTATGAGGACGAGCACGGTCAGCGCGAACGCGAACACGCCGAACGCCGCCAGCAGCATGCCCTGGAGCCGTCGCCCGTAGAGGGCGAGGAGCGCGCCGACGACCGCGACGGTGATCCCGAGGTCCTCCTTGATGAGGACCAGGGGCAGCGCCCAGAGGACGGCGGCCGTCCAGCGCTGCAGGAGCAGCGCGCGGCAGACGAGGGCGATCAGTGGGACGGCGAACGCGATTTCGTGGAAGTCGGCCTTCACCGCCTCCTGGAGGCCCCAGGAGAGCCCGTACGCGACGGTGGCACAGAGACCGGAACGGCCGCCCAGGAGCTGCTGGACGGTGCGCCCGACGATGACCGCTGAGGCGGCGAACAGGGCGGCCTGGGCGAACAGCAGCGCGAGGGCGGACGGCCAGATCCAGTAGAGGGGGACGAGGAGCGCCACGACGGGGCTGAAGTGGTCGCCGAGTATCAGGTAGCCGGGGCCCTTGATGTTGACGACCGGGGCGTTCAGCCCGGCGTACGCGCGCACCTCCTGCTCGAAGATGCCCAGGTCCCAGGAGGGTGACTGGAAGTGGCTGTACCGCAGGTACGCGTAGAGGAAGTAGAGCGCGCACAGGAGTGCGGCCACGATCAGATAGGGGCGCAGCGGCCCGGGGCCCGACGGACCGCCGGCCGGCTCGGGGGCCGTTTCCGGCTGCTCCCGGCCGCCGGGCACGTCCGTGTCGCTCTGGTTCAGGTCAAGCACGATGCCCCCGCAACGGATTCCCTCGCTGGTCTCTGCCGGTCGTACCGGTCCAGCCACTACGGCCCGACAAGGCCATTCATTAGAACAGAGGGACGACTGATCTCCGTACGCCGGGACGCGGCACAGGCCGCACCCTGAGCGGGTGCGGCCTGTGCCGGATCACTGCGGGGTCATCAGTGGAAGAAGTGGCGCGTGCCCGTGAAGTACATGGTCACACCCGCCTTCTTCGCTGCCTCGATCACCAGTTCGTCGCGGACCGAGCCGCCCGGCTGGGCCACGGCCCTGATCCCGGCGGCGGTGAGAATCTCCAGACCGTCGGGGAAGGGGAAGAAGGCGTCCGACGCGGCGTACGCGCCGCGCGCCCGCTCCTCGCCTGCCCGCTCGACGGCGAGCTTGGCGGAGTCGACGCGGTTGACCTGGCCCATGCCGACGCCGACCGAGGCGCCGTCCTTGGCGAGCAGGATCGCGTTGGACTTGACCGCACGGCAGGCCTTCCACGCGAAGGCGAGCTCCCTGAGCTCGTCCGCGGAGAGGGCCTCGCCGGTCGCGAGGGTCCAGTTGGCCGGGTCGTCGCCGTCGGCCTGGAGCCGGTCGGTGACCTGGAGCAGCGCGCCGCCGTCGATGGGCTTCACCTCGAACGCGGTGGTCAGGGCGTCGGGGCAGCGCAGCACCCGGATGTTCTTCTTGCGGGCGAGGATCTCGACCGCGCCGTCCTCGTACGCCGGGGCGACGATGACCTCGGTGAAGATCTCCGCGACCTGCTCGGCCAGCGCCACGGTCACCGGACGGTTGACGGCGATGACACCGCCGAAGGCCGACAGCGGGTCGCAGGCGTGGGCGTTGCGGTGCGCCTCGGCGACGTCGTCCGCGATCGCGATGCCGCACGGGTTGGCGTGCTTGATGATCGCGACGCACGGCTCGGCGTGGTCGTACGCGGCCCGGCGCGCGGCGTCGGTGTCCGTGTAGTTGTTGTAGGACATCTCCTTGCCGTGCAGCTGCTCGGCCTCGGCGAGGCCGCCACCGCCGGAGGTGTAGAGCGCGGCGGGCTGGTGCGGGTTCTCGCCGTAGCGCAGGACGTTCTTGCGTACGAACGTGTCGCCGAGGAACTCGGGGAGGCCCGAGTCGTCCGAGGCCGCGTAGTCGTCCGCGAACCAGGAGGCGACGGCCACGTCGTACGCGGCGGTGTGCCGGAAGGCCTCGGCGGCGAGCCGCTTGCGGGCTGTCAGGTCGAAGCCGCCGGCCTTGACCGCGGCCAGGACGTCGGCGTAGCGCTCGGGGCTCGTCACGACCGCCACGGACGGGTGGTTCTTGGCGGCGGCGCGGACCATCGAGGGACCGCCGATGTCGATCTGCTCCACGCACTCGTCGTCGGACGCGCCGGAGGCGACGGTCTCCTTGAACGGGTACAGGTTGACGACCACGAGGTCGAACGGCTCCACGCCGAGCTCGGCGAGCTGCTCACGGTGGGCGTCCAGGCGCAGGTCCGCGAGGATGCCGGCGTGCACCCGGGGGTGCAGCGTCTTGACGCGGCCGTCGAGGCACTCGGGGAAGCCGGTGAGCTCCTCGACCTTGGTGACCGGCACCCCGGCTGCAGCGATCTTCCCGGCGGTGGAGCCGGTGGAGACCAGCTCGACACCCGCCTCGTGCAGACCGCGGGCGAGGTCCTCGAGCCCCGTCTTGTCGTAGACACTGACCAGAGCGCGGCGGATGGGCTTATTCACCGACATGACCGAGATGAACCTTTCGTCCCTCAATGCGATAGCCGTCGCGGGCGAGCCGCCCTACGGCCTCGACGAGCAGCTTGCGCTCGACTTCCTTGATGCGTTCGTGGAGGGCCCCTTCGCCCTCCGGGGTGTCCTCTTCGGTCACCTCGACCACGCCCTGCGCGATGATCGGACCGGTGTCGACGCCGTCGTCGACGAAGTGGACGGTGCACCCGGTGACCTTCACGCCGTACGCGAGCGCGTCGCGCACCCCGTGGGCACCGGGAAAGCTGGGGAGCAGGGCGGGGTGGGTGTTGATGAACCGGCCGCCGAACCCGGCGAGGAAGCCCTTGCCCACGATCTTCATGAAGCCGGCGGACACGACGAGGTCCGGGCGGTGCTCCGCCACTGCGTCGGTCAGCGCGACGTCCCACTCCTCGCGGGTCGCGTACTCGCCGACCTTGCACACGAACGTGGGGAGCCCGGCACGCTCGGCGCGCTCGAGTCCGAGGGTGCCGTAGCGGTCCGCGCCGACCGCGACGATCCGGGCGCCGTAGCCCTCGGGGTCGTCACCGATGGCGTCGAGCAGGGCTTGGAGGTTCGTGCCCGAGCCGGAGACCAGGACAACCAGACGGGCCGGAGCGGCGGAGGGGGGCGGGGAGGCCACAGCAGGGCCCTTTCTCGCGTGGTAAGGCAGGTGCGATGTACTGGAGTTGCATTTGTATGGTCGTACGAAAGAAGCTCGCCCCTCGATACGGGGAACTCTACGAACGGGCCGACCGTCAGCAACGATACCGGCACACCCAGCGGCCCCCACGGGACGGGGGCGTGGCCGGGAGGTAGCGTCAGGGGACAGGGAACCGTCCTCAGGGCGGAAATGACGAGATGGGGAAGACGTTCACCACATGCCGGACCGCCTCCGCACCTCCTTTGGCCACCCGCTGCCCGAGCGGGCCTTCACGCTGATGCGGGAACGCCAGTCCTCATCGCCGGACTCCTCCTCATCACCGGATTCCTCCGCGACAGGCTCATCCGACGCACCGGACTCCCCGTCGGCGCCGGGCTCCTCCGCCCCTTCCGACGACAACCCGTTCGCCGCCCCGCCCGAGGACCGGCCCGACCAGCCCTGGCAGCCGCGCCACCCGTCCCACGGCGCGGGAGGCAACGGAGGCAACGGAGGCAACGGAGGCAACGGAGGCAACGGAGGCAACAGCGGTAACGGCGAGGGGCCGTCCGACGACCGCCCCGTCTGGGGCAGCCAGTGGAGCGACCAGCAGCCGGGCCGGCAGAACGGCGGCTTCGGCAGCCGTCCCGGCGGCACCGGCGGGCAGGGCGGCCAGGGCGGAGGCCCCGAGGGCAACCCCGGCGGACTGCGCTGGGACCCGACCGACCCCGCGCAGCGCCGCGCCCGCTACGCGGTGCTGGGCGGCATGTGGGCGTTCTTCTTCGCCCTCTTCGACTTCCCCGAGATCGCGCTGCTCCTCGGCGCACTCGCTGTGTACTGGTCGGTCAGCGCCCTGCGCGCAGGACCGCGGAAGACCCCGGCACAGAGCGCCACCGGCGCGACCGCCACGACCGGTGATGCGGCCCCGGACCGTACCCCGGCACCCACCCCGCCCGCTGCTCCTCCCGTGGCCCCGCCCGTGGGTGCGCCGCAGAGCAGCGGCAGGCAGCAGACCACGGCAGCTGTCAGCGGTCTGGTCACCGCGCTGCTCGCCCTGCTGATCGTCGCCACGTCGTTCACGGTCCAGCTGGTCTACCGCGACTACTACACCTGCGTGAACGACGCCCTCACCAAGTCCGGCGCCCTGGCCTGCAACGACCTGCTGCCCGAGCCGCTGGAACCCTTCTTCGGCGTGAAGAAGTAACGCCCGGGGAAGCCGCCCGCTACGAAGCAGTCCCCCGGCCGGGTTCCGGGTGCCCCTGGGCATCCGGAACCCGGCCGGCCGGCGTTCCGTCACCCTTCACCGAGGGGCTGTCGCCACCGGGAACCGCGGGGAAGTCAGCCATCAGCCCGCCGGAGCTCTTCCGGAGCGAGGCCCAGCGCGCCTTCCTGGCACCGTCCTCGTGCCACGGGTCGGCGGGCAGGAACTCGTACGGTTCCGAGTCCGGGAGCCTGACTTCCGCCCTGTCCTCGCCGCCGCTCTTCCCCGTCGCCCTGTCGTCCCCTTTCCCGTCGGTCCGCTCCTCGGTCTCCTCCTCCGCACGCTCCACCGGATCCCTCCGCCACCCCCACGGGTGTTCCCGCAGCCGCCAGAACCTGAGCAGCAGCGCCACCGGTACGCCGATCACGGCTGTCCACGCCAACGCGGCCGGCCCCACCAGCCACCAGACGGGACCGAACTCCGCGAGCGCCCCCGTGCCCATCGGCCCGCCCGAGGCCGCGGCCAGTACCGCCGCGCCCGCTCCGCATCCGACAGCCCCCAGCACCGCCGCCAGCGCCGTGTCCCGTGGGCTCCAGGCCTCCTCGCGTACCCCGTCGTCGGGAACCGCCCCCCGCGCAGTGAAGCGGGCGACCGCGAACCCGGCAGCCACCGGCAACGCCACCGCCGCCCAGTTCGCGGCCGTTCCCGGCCCCGGGGACGGCACAGCGGCCAGCAGCGGGAAGTCGGGCAGCGCCGGATGCCCGGCGAAGGCGAGCGGGGTGGCCGTGGACGCCGTACCGAGGGCGAAACCCGGCCCGAGGCCGTACGCCGCACCCCACATCGCCGCATTCGGTACGAGGGCCAGCGCCAGCAGCAGGACGGCGACCCGGTCCGCCCAGTGGCCGGACAGCGCGAGGTAGGACTCCCGGGCCGCTCCCCCGTGCCACACCAGCGCCACGGCGACCATCAGGGCGCCCCCGCAGAGCAGCACCGTCACACCGGCCGCCGCCGAACGGAGGACCGCCTGCGCTCCCGCCCGGAACCGGGACCTGGCGACAGCCTCCTGCAGCCTCAGCGGCGCCCAGACCATCAGCGGACCCACCGGGCGCCCGCACGCCGTCCAGACCCCGGCCGCCGCCGCGCCGGCCACCACCACGGTCAGCGGAAAGGCGAGCGAGGTCCGCTCGGCAGGCAGCCCGCCACCCCGCGCGTACGCCGCCGCGGCCAGCGCCACCAGCAGATATCCGGCGGTCACCGCGAAGAACGCGCCGATGGCCGAATGCCTCACCACGGGGCCCTCCTCCGGTTCCGCGGAATCCCGTGCGGCCCGGTGGACCAGCCACACCGGCAGCACGACGAGGAGCAGCGGAACTGTCGCCACGGGGGCCGGGTTACCGCTCAGGGTGTCGGTCCTGACGAGCTCGGCACCGTGCGCGAGGAGCCACAGCCCGGTCGCCGCGTGGAGGGCCTCACCCGGGCCGCTGTCGGGGTACGGGGAGCTGATCCACAGCACCATGACCAGGACGGACAGCGAGCCGAGCCCGAGCCCCCCGGCGATCGCCCCGCGTACAAAGGCGGAGGCCAGTGCGGCCGACCTGCTCCGCTCGGCAGGCAACATCGGGCTGCGCTCGGTCACTTGGGTCACCCGGCCATGCTCCCAACGACACGCGCTTATTTCGTGTAACGGGCGAACGGCCGCTGTGTCGCTCAATATACGTTTATGTACTTTTTCACCCAGTGCAGTGTCGACGGGGGCCGGACATGACACGGAGCACCACCGGTCCGGTCACCGCCGCGCCGTTGCCCTCCCCCAAGGAGCGCCGACGGCTGCGTGAGGCAAGGGCACTGAGTGAGGAGCAGGTCGCAGCGGCCGTGGGCGTCACAGCGGCCACCGTCCGCGCCTGGGAGACGGGGCGCACCAGCCCACGGGGCCGCAAGCGCACCGCGTACTCCAGGCTGATCGGCTCCGCAGACACCCGCACGGGGCCGCAGGAACCGCCGCCCCCCACCGTCGAAGCCACCGGGAGCACCACCATGTCCCCGACCGAGCCCGGCACCGGAACCGGAACCGCCACAGGCACCGAGGCGGCTCCTGCCCCCTCCTCCCCACCACCCTCGGCACCGGCCCCGGCGGGGTTCACGGCCGCCGAAGAAGCGTTCGACTCCCTGTACGCACGCATCGCGCCGAGCCTCGTCCACCAGGCGTACCTGCTGACCGGTCGGCGGAATCTGTCCCAGGAGGCCGTGGAGCACGCCTTCCAGCTCGCCTGGCAGCGCTGGCCCGAGGTCGCCAGGGACCGCGACCCGGGCGGCTGGGTGCGCGCGGCGGCGTACGAGTACGCGATGTCCCCCTGGCACCGGCTGCGCCGCGCCCACCGCCACCCCGACGCGCTGCCCGAGGACCCGGGGCGGCGCGCACTGCTCGACGCGCTGCTCGCCATGCCTCCGGCGCACCGGCGCACCCTGCTGCTGTACGACGGTGTGGGCCTGGACCTGCCGGAGACCGCTGCCGAGACCGAGGCGAGCACCCCGGCGGCGGCGAGCCGGCTGCTGAACGCACGGGCCTCCATCGCCGAGCGGCTGCCCGAACTGGCGGATCCCGTGTCCCCCGGTGAGCAGTCCGCGCTGCTCCAGGAGCGGCTCGGCTCGCTCGCCCTGACCGAACAGGTGCCGGCACCGCCACCGGCCCGGACCGTCCGCAGGGGCAGCGAACGCAAGGCCGAACTCTGGACCCGGGCGGCGATCTGCTTCGCCGTGCTGCTCATCGGCACGACGGCGTTCACCCTGAAGACCGCTCCCACGCAGTACGAGCAGCCGATCGCGCCGGCCGAGCGGGTCGGCGGCGTCCCCCCGCGCGGCGGCCCGGAGAAACTGACCCCGCAGGATCTGGAGCTGCAGAAGGCGCTGCGGGGCGAGTTCGCGCACGGCCCGGAACGCCTGGTGCCGCGGATCCCCTGAGCGGATACGGCAACGGCTCGGGCCCGCACCCCTCGCAGGAGGAGTGCGGGCCCGAGCCGTTAACAGCGGTGACGCGGTGCCGCGGCGGACAGGCCACCGCGGCGCGCAATCAGCCGCCGAGGATCTCGCGCGCCAGCTTGGCGGTCTCGGTCGGCGTCTTGCCGACCTTCACGCCGGCGGCCTCGAGGGCCTCCTTCTTGGCGGCGGCGGTGCCGGAGGAGCCGGAGACGATGGCGCCTGCGTGGCCCATGGTCTTGCCCTCGGGGGCGGTGAAGCCCGCGACGTAACCGACGACCGGCTTCGTGACGTTCTTCGCGATGTAGTCGGCGGCACGCTCCTCGGCGTCGCCGCCGATCTCGCCGATCATCACGATGAGGTCGGTCTCGGGGTCCGCCTCGAACGCCGCGAGGGCGTCGATGTGCGTCGTACCGATGACCGGGTCGCCACCGATGCCGACGGCGGACGAGAAGCCGATGTCACGGAGCTCGTACATCATCTGGTAGGTCAGCGTGCCCGACTTGGACACGAGACCGATGCGGCCGGGCTTCGTGATGTCGCCCGGGATGATGCCGGCGTTGGACTGACCGGGGGTGATCAGGCCGGGGCAGTTCGGGCCGATGATCCGGGTCTTGTTGCCCTTCGAGCCGGCGTACGCCCAGAAGGCGGCCGAGTCGTGGACGGCGATGCCCTCGGTGATCACGACGGCCAGCGGAATCTCGGCGTCGATCGCCTCGACGACAGCGGCCTTGGCGAAGGCCGGCGGCACGAAGAGGACCGACACGTCGGCGCCCGTCTTCTCGATCGCCTCGGCGACGGACCCGAAGACGGGTACCTCGGTGCCGTCGAAGTCGACGGAGGTACCGGCCTTGCGCGGGTTCACGCCACCGACGATGTTGGTGCCGTCGGCCAGCATGAGCTTGGTGTGCTTCATGCCCGTGGCGCCGGTCATCCCCTGGACGATGACCTTGCTGTCCTTGGTGAGGAAGATAGCCATGGTGTTGGAGTCCCTCGTCCCTTACTTCGCAGCCGCGGCGAGCTCGGCGGCCTTGTCGGCCGCGCCGTCCATGGTGTCCACGCGCTGAACGAGCGGGTGGTTGGCGTCGGAGAGGATCTTGCGACCCAGCTCCGCGTTGTTGCCGTCGAGGCGCACGACGAGCGGCTTGGTGACCGCTTCGCCCTTGGACTTGAGCAGCTCAAGCGCCTGGACGATGCCGTTGGCGACCTCGTCGCACGCGGTGATGCCACCGAAGACGTTGACGAAGACGGACTTGACGTCCGGGTCGCCGAGGATGATCTCCAGGCCGTTCGCCATGACCTCTGCGGAGGCGCCGCCACCGATGTCGAGGAAGTTGGCGGGCTTCACGTTGCCGTGGTTCTCACCGGCGTACGCGACGACGTCCAGCGTCGACATGACCAGACCGGCACCGTTACCGATGATGCCGACCTCGCCCTCGAGCTTGACGTAGTTGAGGTTCTTGGCCTTGGCGGCAGCCTCGAGCGGGTTGGCCGCGGCCTTGTCCTCGAGGGCCTCGTGGCCGGGCTGACGGAAGTCGGCGTTCTCGTCGAGAGACACCTTGCCGTCCAGGGCCAGGATCCGGCCGTCCTTGGTCTTCACCAGCGGGTTGACCTCGACGAGGAGGGCGTCCTCGGCGACGAAGGTGTCCCACAGGGTGACCATGGCCTCGGCGACACCCTCGGCCACGTCGGCCGGGAACTTCGCCTGGGCCACGATCTCGCGGGCCTTCACGATGTCGACGCCGTCCACGGCGTTGACCGGGACCTTCGCGAGGGCCTCGGGGGTCTTCTCCGCGACCTCCTCGATGTCCATGCCGCCCTGCACCGAGGCCATGGCCAGGAAGGTGCGGTTGGTGCGGTCGAGGAGGTACGAGACGTAGTACTCCGCCTCGATCTCCGGGGAGAGCTCGGCGATCATCACGTTGTGGACCGTGTGGCCCTTGATGTCCATGCCGAGGATGTCGGTCGCACGGGCGACCGCCTCGTCGGGGTTGGCGGCCAGCTTGACGCCACCGGCCTTGCCGCGGCCGCCGACCTTCACCTGCGCCTTGACGACTGACTTGCCGCCCAGCCGCTCGGTCGCCTCGCGGGCTGCCTCAGGCGTGTCGATGACTTCACCGGCCAGCACCGGTACACCGTGCTTGGCGAAGAGGTCCCTCGCCTGGTACTCGAACAGGTCCACGCGCGTCCGTCCCTTTTAGTGGTCTCGCGGTTGGTTTTCTGCGTGGGCGTGCCGCGAGGGGCAACGTGACTGCGCGGTCACTAGGGAGGCGTACACGGTGTCCGGGTACGCGGCATGTCCATCCGGCAGGTTATCCCCGCGCTCCGCAGGACCCTAAATTGCAGATCACACCTGAGCGGTGATTACGGTCACAGATCGCGCTGGTAGCCGGGGTGTGAGGGACAAAACGGCATGTCCGCCCGGGTGCGAGGGCAGCGCCCGACCGGTGAGCGGGGATCCGGATCCGGTGAGCCGAGTACTCCGGAGCAGTGACGGACCGCTCCGGAGCGATGACGGATCACTCCGGATCCCCACGCTCCGCCCGGCATCCCTCAGACCGGGACCTCGCTGTCCGGTATCGGCAGAGGACGTTTCTCGATCGCCGCGGCCATCACCTCCGGAAAGAGATCCGGTGTGCAGGCGAAGGCCGGTGCGCCGAGCGCCCCCAGCGCCGCCGCGTGGTCCCGGTCGTAGGCGGGTGCGCCCTCGTCCGAGAGCGCGAGGAGCGTCACGAACTGCACGCCGGAAGCCTTCATGGCGGCGACCCGCTTGATCATCTCGTCACGGATGCCGCCCTCGTAGAGATCACTGATGAGCACGACGACGGTGTCGGCGGGCCGGGTGATCTTCGACTGGCAGTAGGCGAGCGCCCGGTTGATGTCCGTACCCCCGCCGAGCTGCACGCCGAACAGGACATCGACCGGGTCGTCGAGCTGGTCGGTGAGGTCGACGACGGCCGTGTCGAACACGACGAGCCTGGTCGCCAGCGTGCGCATGGAAGCGAGCACCGCTCCGAAGACCGAGGCGTGGACGACGGATGCCGCCATGGACCCCGACTGGTCGATGCAGAGGATGACGTCCTTCTTCACCGACTGCGCCGCCCGCCCGTATCCGATGAGGCGCTCGGGAACGATCGTGCGGTGTTCCGGCAGGTAGTTCTTGAGGTTGGCCCGGATGGTGCGGTCCCAGTCGATGTCCCGGTGCCGAGGCCGGCTGATCCGCGCCGAGCGGTCGAGCGCCCCGGTGAGCGTCGCTCTCGTACGGGTGGCCAGACGCTTCTCCAGATCCTCGACGACCTTGCGGACGACCGCGCGTGCCGTCTCCTTCGTCGTCTCGGGCATGGCCTTGCTGAGCGAGAGCAGCGTGCCGACGAGGTGGACGTCCGGCTCGACGGCCTCCAGCATCTCCGGCTCCAGGAGCAGGGCGGACAGTCCGAGGCGGTCGATCGCGTCGCGCTGCATGATCTGGACGACGGAGCTCGGGAAGTAGGTGCGGATGTCTCCGAGCCAGCGGGCGACGGAGGGCGCGGACGCCCCGAGTCCCGCGGAGCGCTCGTTGCCGCCCCGGCTGCCCGGCTTCTTCCCACCGCCGTACAGCGCGGTCAGCGCACCGTCCATCGCGACATCGCGGCCGGCGAGCGTGCAGCCCGTGCTCTCGGCGCTGTCCGCGCCGAGCACCATGCGCCAGCGGCGCAGCCGCTCCTCCCCGTCGCCCGCAGCTGCTGTCATCGCCCTCTCCCCTTCTCCGGTCCTCGCTGTGTCCGTGGTCATCCGGCAGCCGCCCGTTCCGCTCCCGGGCCGGTCCCAGGGCCGGGGCCGGCTGCGGTCCCGAGCAGCAGCCGGAGCACCGGAACGACCGCGTCCGCGCGCTCCGCATCCAGTCCGGCGCCGAAGCCCGGTGCGGCCGCCTCCGCACCGCCGTGCGCCCTCGCGGGGTCCGGGCCCCGGCGGACGAGCTCGCCCAGGGTGCGCCGTACGCCGGGGTCGTAGGCCGAGAACGTACGGCGCAGCAGCGGCAGTACGTCCGTGAACATCTCCGCCGGTACGCCCGTCAGCCAGGCGTCCACGAGCCCGAGGAGCCGTTCGTCGTGGACGAGCAGCATGCCGCCGCCCGCCGCCCCGCCGACGAAGCCCTCGATCCAGGCGGCCGCGTCGGCCGGTGGTGTGCCGGGCGAGAGGGCCAGCCCCATCAGCCGGGCCGCGTCGTCCTCGGCGAGCCGCCCGTCATCGAGCAGCAGGCGCGTGGCACGCCCCCGGATGACGCCCGCGACCGTGTCCCTGGCGGACAGCCTGTGCAGAACACCGGCCCAGCGCTCCCGCAGCCCCTGGGCGGACACGGCTCCTCCGGCGAGCAGGCCGATCGCCGTGTGCACACCGTCGACCTGGCGGTGCAGCTGCGCCGCGCCGTCCGCGTCGAGACCGGTGCACGCGGGCGGCAGACCCACGCAGATCCGCTCGGCGAGACCGACGGCGACCTCTGCCAGGGCGGCCGTGTCCGTGGACCGCACGTCCCCGTACCGCAGGGAGCGGGCCAGGGCCGGGAGCGCGTCGGCGAGGTGGCCCACGTCCGCGTCGAGGGCGGCGCGGTCGGCGAGGGCCTTCATCACGACGGGCAACGCATCGGGGAGGTCCGCCAGCAGGCACCGCTCCGCGAGCGCGGTCACGTCGGCGAGGGCGGTCGCCGAGACGGCGTCCGACTCGGTCCGGGCGGTCGCGGCGGAGAGCACCGTGGTGCCCCACACCCCGGCCTCCGCGATCCGTACGAACAGCTCGGGCTCCCAGCGCAGTCGCCAGCTCTCCCGGAACGTCCCCGTACTCCCCCGGCCCGCGGCGGGATCGCCCCAGCCGACTCCGAGGAGTCCCAGCCGGTGCAGCAGTCTGCTGCGGGCCGCGTCGGTCTCCTTGCGCAGGTCGAGGTCCAGCTCACGCTCCTGCGCCTCCGGTTTGAGCCGGAGGGTGCGCTGCAGGCGCGTCAGGTCTCGCTGGAGGGGCACGGCGGGCGCGCTGTCGGGTACCTCGCCGAGGGTCTCCCCGACGACCAGCCGGTCGTGCACGAGGGCGAGCGGCACGTCGGACCCCTCGCACATGACGGCCCGGACCGCGTCGGTGGCCTCGGCCAGTCCGGCGAGCGGGCGGCCCCTCATGGCGGCCAGCGCCCCGGCGAGCCGGACGGCCTCGATGACATGGGCGGAGGAGACGAACCTGTCCTCCTCGCGCAGGAGTCCGGCCACCTTCGTCATCCATCGCTCGATGGGCCGGTCGGGCGCGCCGAACAGATGCCCGTACCAGCCGGGGGAGTCGATCCCCGCGCCGTATCCGCTGTGCCGGGCGAGTCTGCGGTGGGTCCACGGCACCCAGGTCAGCTCGGTCCTGACCTTGGGAATCCCCTTCAGGAGTGCCCTGTCGGCGGCGACTGTCGTCCTCGCGGCCAGCGCGGGGACATGCCAGGCACCGCAGACGACGGCGATGTCGTCACCGAACTCCTTGCGCGCGGTGCGCAGCTGAAGGCGCATGTACGCCTCCCGTACGGCGTCCCGGGGGTGCCCTCCGTCCCCGTACGCCTCGCGCAGCGCCGTCATCGCCTCGGCGAGCGCCTCGAAGGGCGCCCGCGGGTCTTCCGGAGCGTCGCCGTTGCCACGGTGCTCGACGACGTCCTCCCACCAGCGCTCCGGGTCGTCGTAGCCGGCGGTCCGGGCGAGGACACCGATCGGATCGATGACCTGGGCATCGCCCGGCCGGCTCTCCGGCTGCTCGGCCTGATCCGTCCGCTCGTTCTGCTCCGTCCGCTCGCCCTGTTCCGTCCGCTCGTTCTGCTCCGTCATGGCCAGGGAATGCGCGGCGGGAAGGTCCACGAAGCGCACCGGGACCTCGTGCGCGAGCGCCCACCGGATCGCGACCCACTCGGGTGAGAACTCGGCCAGCGGCCAGAACGCGGTGCGCCCCGGGTCGTCCACGGCATGGGCGAGCAGCGCGACGGGCGGCCGCATCTGCTCGTCGGCGGCGAGCGCCAGCAGCGCGTCACCCTCGGGCGGTCCTTCGATGAGCACGGCATGCGGCTGCGCGCAGTCCAGGGCGGCCCGGACCGCTCTGGCGGATCCGGGCCCGTGATGACGGACCCCCAGCAGCAGCGGGCCGCCCGCGCGTTCCCGCACGGCCGGACGGAGGGCGGCCGTCATACGGAGACCTCGCGGCAGGCGCGGTAGAAGTCCTTCCAGCCGTCCCGCTCGCGGACCACGGTCTCCAGGTACTCCTGCCAGACCACCCGGTCCGCTGCGGGGTCCCTGACGACCGCGCCGAGGATGCCTGCCGCGACGTCGCCGGGGCGCAGCACACCGTCGCCGAAGTGGGCGGCGAGCGCGAGCCCGTTGGTGACGACGGAGATGGCCTCGGCCGTGGACAGGGTCCCCGACGGGGACTTGAGCTTGGTGCGGCCGTCCGTGGTGACGCCGTCGCGCAGCTCCCGGAAGACCGTGACGACGCGCCTGATCTCGGCCATGCCGTCGGGGGCCGCGGGCAGGTCGAGCGAGCGCCCGATCTGGTCGACGCGCCGGGAGACGATGTCCACTTCGGCATCGGGTGTCGCGGGCAGGGGCAGCACGACGGTGTTGAACCGGCGGCGCAGTGCGCTGGAGAGCTCGTTGACGCCGCGGTCGCGGTCGTTGGCCGTGGCGATGAGGTTGAACCCGCGGACGGCCTGGACCTCCTGTCCCAGCTCGGGAACGGGGAGTGTCTTCTCCGAAAGGATCGTGATCAGCGCGTCCTGCACGTCGGCGGGAATGCGGGTCAGCTCCTCGACCCGGGCGGTCATCCCGTCGGACATGGCCCGCATGACCGGGCTCGGCACCAGTGCGTCACGGCTGGGACCGTGTGCGAGCAACTGCGCGTAGTTCCAGCCGTAGCGAACGGCTTCCTCCGGTGTCCCCGCCGTGCCCTGGACGAGCAGCGTCGAGTCTCCGCTGACCGCGGCGGCGAGATGCTCGGACACCCACGTCTTGGCGGTGCCCGGCACTCCCAGGAGGAGCAGGGCCCGGTCGGTGGCGAGCGTGGTCACGGCGACTTCGACGAGGCGCCGGGGGCCCACGTACTTCGGCGTGATCAGTGTCCCGTCCGGGAGCGTCCCGCCGAGCAGATAGGTGGCGACGGCCCACGGCGACAGGCGCCAACGGACCGGCCTGGGGCGGTCGTCGGCAGCGGCGAGCGCCTTGAGCTCGTCGGCGAAGGCGTCCTCGGCGTGCGGCCTCAGGGCCTCGCCGCCGGCCTCTGCGGCGGCGACAGCGGTGCGTACGGACACGGTCATGGATCCCCCTCCAGATCGTTCGACCCGATGTGGTTTCCACCGTGCACCATGCCACTGACAATCGGCCCCGCCACCGGGGCCGGGGCCGATTCCCGGTAGCCGACTGCGGCTGACCGACAGCCGGTTGCCGGCCCGCGGACAGGGCCGGGGAGGGTCAGCCGGTGACCGGCGAGACCGCGACGCAGCCGCCGCCCGTCAGGAGCGCCTCGCCCTTCGCCTCCTCGACGACCTTGCCCTTGTACGTGATCGTGCAGGCGATGTCGGCCGCGCCCCCGTCCAGGGCGATCGGCATGACGGCGGACGGCATGATGCCCCGCAGCGTGACGGTCTTCCTCCACGGCAGCGTGGGCGACTTGACGGTCTCGATCTTCGGTTCCATGGCCTTGCCCCCGCCGCCGTGGAACTGGATCTCGTCGACGGTGGTGCCGGTGACCTCGTAGGTCACCTCGTAGGTCTCGTCCACGGCCTCATCGACCGCCTCGCCGACCGACCTGTCCACGGATTCGGAACAGGCGACCATGCCGAGTGCGAGACCGCCGGCAACGGCGGCGCACACGACGGCTCGAACAAGACGGATGCGTCCGAGATGAGCAGAGCGAGTCATGCGATTCATACGGAATCCCCCGAGTTGGTTCCCTCACACCCTCATTCGTAGAGAAGCGCACGGAGTGCACTGGGTCAAGTGGCTTCCGGGCGGAAGGAATCGCAGGCCAGGACCGATTGTCAGTGGGGCGGCCTACCGTCGTTCCCATGCTGCTATCTCACGGGGGAGAACCCTCAGGCGCCACCGATCCGGTGGTGCGCTGGACGGTGGAGCAGGTACTGGCCCTGGCTCCTGACGACGCATCACGCAAGGCGGGGAGCAGGCTCGGCGCGGCCGGTCCGTGGTCCGAGGCGGGCCACGGCGGTACGGGGACGGTGTGGGGACTGTGCAAGGGCAGCGGCAGCAAGCCGTACCGCACGGTGATAGACACCACGGGCCCTGCGTACAAGTGCAGTTGTCCGAGCCGAAAGTTTCCGTGCAAGCACGCGCTGGGGCTGTTGCTGCTCTGGGCTTCCGACGGCGCGGCGCTGCGGGAGGGCGAGGCGCCCGAGTGGGCCGGGGAGTGGCTGGAGGGCCGGCGCAGGCGTGCGGCCGAGCGGGCCGCGGCACCGGCCGCAGGCGAGGGTCCGGTCGCAGGTCTCGCCGACCCGGAGGCCGCCAGGCGGCGCGCCGACCGTCGGGCCGAGCGGATCACGGGGGGTGCTCAGGAGCTCGAGCAGCGTCTCACCGATCTGCTGCGCGGTGGCCTCGCGGCGGCCGACCGGTCGGGATACGCGCTGTGGGAGGAGACCGCGGCCCGCATGGTCGACGCGCAGGCCCCCGGGCTCGCCGGGCGTGTACGGGAGTTGGGCGCGATCCCGGCATCGGGCCCCGGCTGGCCCGTGCGGCTGCTCGAGGAGTGCGCGCTGCTGCATCTGCTGGACTCGGCGTGGCTCGGGCTGGACAGGCTGCCGGAGCAACTGGCCGCGACGGTCCGTACGAGGGTGGGGCTGACCTCCCCGGCCGAGGGACCGGCGGTCCGCGACCGGTGGCTGGTCCTCGCCCAGTACGACACCCAGGACGGCAAGATCGTCACCCGTCGCATCTGGCTGCACGGAGAGGAGTCGGGGCACACCGCTCTGCTGCTCTCCTTCGGGGCGGCGGGACGCTCCCCCGGCCAGGCGCTGCCGGTGGGCGTGGCGATCGACGCCGAAGTCACGCCGTACGCGGGCGGCGGGCGGCTACGGGGTGAGCTGGGGCAGCAGTTC
Source organism: Streptomyces sp. NPDC056452 (assembly GCF_042796085.1). NCBI lineage: Bacteria > Bacillati > Actinomycetota > Actinomycetes > Kitasatosporales > Streptomycetaceae > Streptomyces > Streptomyces sp. NPDC056452. The sequence continues at coordinate 181,191 of NZ_JBHTRI010000013.1, read as the reverse complement.
GGCGCACCCGTCGCCACGGCATCCCCGCCGACCGGCGGCACCACGGCCGATGCCCTCACCGCGTACGGGCGGGCCCTGCTGGACGACCCCTGGCTGGATTCGTGGCCGGCCACCCTGCGCGACGTCATACCCGTGCCGTCCGGGGACGGCTGGCAACTGGTCGGCGCAGCAGACGGATCCGCGCTGCCGATCGCCCCGTCCGGGCTGTCCCGACCGGGCCTGTGGAAGCTCGTCGCGCTGTCGGGAGGCGGTCCCGTGACGGTGTTCGGGGAGTGCGGCCACCGCGGGTTCGACCCGCTGGCCGCCTGGTGCGCGGAAGCCTCCGACGACAGCGCGGGCGTGACCGTGGCGCTCGTCTGACACACCGGAAGTCCTGCTCACCCGACAACCGGAGGAGACCGAATGTCCACGACGACAACGACCGGCGCGCCGGTGAACGCCCCCTGGGAGGAGCTCGTCACCTCGGCGCTGCTCGGCACCGACCGGCGCCCGCCGCCCACGGGAAGCGGGCCTGCGGACGGCCCCGCCGCACTGCTGGATGCCGCGGCGCTCCACACCGTGCGGCGCCGGGCCGCGCTGCTGCCTGCCACCGGGGCCGCCGTGCCCGAAGCGGCGCCCCACGACCCCCGCCCGCCGCTTCCGGCGGCGGCCAGGCGCCGGCTCGCCCAGCTGCTCGCCGACCGTTCCGCGCCCTCGGGAAGTGGGCGCAGGGGGACGGCGCCCGACCTCACCGAGCTCATCCCCCAGTGGCTGGCATCGGCGGGTGCCCGTGGATTCCGCGCTCCTGCGGAGCTGCTGCCCGCACTGCTGGACGCGGCCCGGGCGCGTACGGATCTGCGGCCGCACGCGCTGGCGTTCGCCGGGCCGCGCGGGCTCTGGCTGGCGGGCCTGAATCCGGAGTGGAAATTCGCACTCCGCGCATCAACGAACCGCTCCCGCCTGCCGGCCACCGAGGACCGGGAGGCGGTGGGCCGTCTCTGGGAGGAGGGCCTGTTCGCGGAGCGGGTCGCGCTGCTCGGAGCCGTACGGGCACAGGATCCCGCCGCGGCCCGTGCCCTGCTCGCCACCACCTGGTCCACGGAGCGTGCCGAGGACCGGCTGATGTTCCTCGACTCCCTGCGCACCGGTCTCTCGTCCGATGACGAGGCGTTCCTGGAGGAGGCACTGTCCGACCGCAGCCGCAACGTCCGCTCCACCGCTGCCGAGCTGCTGTCGGCTCTGCCGGACTCGGCGCTCGCCCGGCGGATGGCGGCCCGCGCCACGTCCTGTGTGAACCCGGACCGTACGGGCGGCGAGGAGGCCATCGCCGTGGAGGCCCCGCACGAGTGCGACGCTGCGATGCAGCGCGACGGCGTGGCACCGGTGCCCCCGTCGGGCCGGGGCGAACGGTCCTGGTGGCTCGGGCAGTTGGTGGAGGCGACGCCACTCGCTGTCTGGCGGGAGAGGTTCGGCGGACGTACCGCCCAGGAGGTCGTCGCCCTGCCCGTCGCCGACGACTGGGGCGCGGAACTGCACGCGGCCTGGTGCCGGGCAGCCGTGCGGCAGCGGGATCCGGAGTGGGCGCGCGCCCTGCTGGGCACCCCATCGACACCTCCGGCGAGCGGCCCCGGAACGGCTTCGCTGGCCGAGCGTTCGAAGCTGCTCGCCGTCCTGCCCGCGGCCGAACGGGCGGACTGGGTGGCCGGGTTCATCGCGGCGCACGGCTTGTCGGAGGCGTTCCAGCTGCTGGGCGTCTGCGCGGTGCCCTGGGCAGAGCCGCTCGGCCGCTCGGTGGTCGACGCGCTGGACATAGCCCGGGACGCCGGCAGCTACCCATGGAGCTTCAGCGGGGTCATGGGGCTGGCCGAGCGCTGTCTCGACCCTGCCGAGGCGGACCGGCTCGAGGTGCTCACCACCACGCCGGACGAGCCGGAAGGGGCCTCGCCAGGTGCGGGTGGCTACTGGTCGGAGGCGTTCCGGAGGCTGGTCTCCACCCTGCGTCTGCGCGCGGCCATGGACGCGGAACTGGCGCAGGGCGGCCTGACGGACCGAGCGCAGGGCAGTTCATGACGAACTGAACGGCGGACGCCAGGGCGGGCCGGGCCGGGGCACGGCAAGGCGTACTGGCGGCCGCACGGCACCGTGCTCCGGGCCCGGACACCCGGCTCAGGCCCCGGGCCCGGACACCCAGCTCGGGCTCCCTGCTCCGGGCCCGGACACCCAGCTCGCGCTCCGGGCTCCGGCTGAGAGCCCGCTCAGCCGCGGCCCGGCTCCGGAAGAGGGCGTGCCCGGACCTCCGAGAGCCGGCACCGGGAGAAGACGGCCTGCTCAGGCCCCGGCGGGCTGGCGGACGTTTGCGTTCACCCAGGCGACGATCGAAGCCGTCGTCGCACCCGGCGTGAAGATCTCCGCCACGCCCTGCTCCTTCAGCGGCGCGATGTCCGCCTCGGGAATGATGCCGCCGCCGAACACCTTGATGTCCTCCGCCTCGCGCTCCTTCAACAGCACGATGACCTTCGCGAAGAGCGTGTTGTGCGCACCGGAGAGAATCGACAGCCCGATCGCGTCGGCATCCTCCTGGATCGCCGTGTCCACGATCTGCTCGGGGGTCTGGTGGAGCCCGGTATAGATGACCTCCATACCCGCATCCCGCAGCGCCCGCGCGATCACCTTGGCCCCGCGGTCGTGGCCGTCGAGGCCCGGCTTCGCCACCACCACTCGGATCGGACCGGTCACACCCATCACTGCCTCCACATGCGTCTCCCGTGCCTGAAGGGCCGGGGATGTGAACGAACGTTATCCACAGCATCCCGCACGGCGTCGTTTCGCGGTGGACGGGGAGGGGGAAATCACACATTGGGACATGTTCGCCAAGCGTCGCTCCCCGCATCACACGGCCCACCGCCGCGCAGGGACCGTCGTACAGGGGAGCCGCAACGAGGTCGTCGTACCACCGCGCCGTCAGCCGCACGGCACGGTGGTACGACCCCCGGCCGACCAGGGCCGTCGCCACCTCCGCAGCGACACCCCGTGAGGGCATATGGGGCAGGGAGCCGCCTCCCCCGCATGCCAGTGCAGGAGGTCGGCCATGAAGGTCCTGTCCTTCCTTCCCCTACTGCTGCGCCAGTCGTGTCTGTATCCGAGCCGGATGACATCGGCGCTGGTCAGAGCCACCGCGCTGGAGCTGGTGATCCTCGCGGGACACCTCCTCATCTACCCCACCGGCTTCACCCCCGAGCGCCGGCTCCCCACCGTCCCTCCCTGCCCGGGACACGAAGCAGACTCGGAAACCGACCCGGAGAACGGCCACGAACCCGGCCCCGAATCCGCCGGTGACCGGCAGAGCCCCGGTCACCCGGACAGCCCTGGTCACCCGGACACCCCCCACGCCACTCTTTCGGCGGCCGGAACCACCACCGCCCTCCCGGCCCGGCCCCTCGACCGGCCGCCCGTCGTCCTCCTGCACGGCTTCATCGACAACCGCTCGGTCTTCGTCCTCCTCCGCCGCTCCCTGGCCCGGCACGGCTGGCGCCATCTCGAGTCGCTGAACTACTCGCCCCTGACCTGCGACATCCGCACGGCGGCAGAGCTCCTGGACCGGCATGTCGAGGAGATCTGCGTACGCACGGGACACACCGAGGTCGACATCGTCGGGCACAGCCTGGGCGGCCTGATCGCGCGCTACTACGTACAGCGACTGGGCGGTGACCGGCGGGTACGCACCCTGGTCACCCTCGGCACGCCGCACAGCGGCACGGCCGCCGCCCCGCTGGCCGGTGCGCACCCGATCGTGCGCCAGATGCGCAGCGGCTCCCCCCTGATCGAGGAGCTGCGCCGGCCGGCTCCGGGCTGCCGGACCCGGTTCATCAGTTTCTGGAGCGAACTGGACCGGGTCATGCTCCCCGTCGAGACGGCCTGCGTCGACCACCCCGACCTCGACGCGCAGAACGTGCGCGTGACCGGAATCGGCCATCTCGCACTGCCGGTGCATCCCGCCGTCGCGGCCGCGATCCGTCAGGCGCTCGAGTCCGACGACGCCGTCATCGGCACCCAAGGGGCAGCTTCAGTCGCCTGACGAATAGAACAAACTTCGAACATAGGGCCAAGGCTGCTTCTTCAGTCCACCGAAAGGCGGCCGATTGCCCGTTTCCTGAGCGGACAGAACCTGCCGAAGATTGTCGTCGTCGCGTACCGCCGGGTACAGTCGCGGCCACTGCTCACCCTGGGTTCCCCCCACCGGACCCCGGAACAGGTCCTGCTGCCGAGGCGAGAGAGAAGTTGGTGAACGACCAGCACCCCCACGCCGGGTACGTCGGATACGACGGTCACTCCACCGGCAGCTTCGACACCGACCCGCTCTTCGGGACCCTCCCCGGTCATCACGACGGCAGTCACGAGACGTACGACGGCAGTTACACGGCTGCGTACGACAGCACCTACGGCGGCTACGGAAACGCGTATCCCGCAGAGCCGCAGAGCCACAGCGTCCCGTACGACCCCACCCAGTGGGACACCGGCGGACACCAGCAGGCTCAGCAGGCCCCGTACGACGCGTACGACGCGCAGGCCCATCCGGCGCAGCAGACGTACGACACCACCGCCACCTGGCTGCCCGACGGCGGGATCCCCCCGCAGGCCGGCGCCCCGGAGGCGACGGGCCAGTGGGACACCACCGGCTGGGACCACACGGGCCAGGCCGACCAGTGGGCAACGAGCGACACCGGCGCCTTCCCCACCACCACGTTCAGCGACACGTCCTACGCCACGGGCACCTACGCGGCCCCGGTCTTCGAGACCCCCGGCTACGGGACCGGCACCTACGAAACCGTCGACACCGGCGCGTACGACGCCACCGCCTGGAACACCGGCGCCACGCCCGAGAACACGGCGTACGCACCCGAACAGACGTCGTACCCCTCGTACGAACACCAGTCGGCGCCCTACGAGTCCTACGAGACGGCCGAGTTCAGCTCCCACGACGCCGGAACCGAGACCACGGAGTACGCCGAGACCGCGGACTACGCGGACACCCACGGATACGCCGACACCGCCGACTACGCGGAGACCGGCACCGACGGGGCCCCGGAAACCGACGAGCCCGACCCGGCCGCCGAGGCCACCCGCACCGCGCACCCCTCCGACTCCCACGCCGACTCCGACGCCGACACCGACATCCCCGCGGCCCGCACCTCCACCGCCCAGCGCCCCGTGGGCCGTTCGGCCCCGCGCGGCGGTGGCGGCAGCCGAGGCCGGCGCCGCACCCCTGCCAAGCGTTCCGCCCTCCTCACCGTCGCCGTCCCCTCCGCCTGCGTCATGAGCGTCGCCGGCATCGCCGCCGCCTCCGTGAGCGGTGTCGGTGGCGCCGACGAGCAGAGGGACGACACCACGACCGTGGCTGCCGCCGACCCGGGCAGCGTCAAGCCCGTCGCGGCCAACAACAAGCTGGACACCCAGCTCGCCAACCTCAGCGCCGACGCGGAGAACTTCGCGGACCGCGCCAGCCGCACCCAGGAGCGCATCGACCTGAAGGAGCGGCAGGCCGCCGAGAAGAAGAAGCGCGAGGAAGAAGCGGCCCGCCGCGAGGCCGCGCGCCCCAAGTTCGTCCTGCCGGTCAAGCAGCACGGACTCAGCGCGTACTACGGGCAGGCCGGAGTGAACTGGATGTCCGTCCACACGGGCATCGACTTCCCCGTCGCGTACGGCACTCCGGTGATGGCGGCGACCGACGGCACCGTGCGCACCCAGTGGAACAGCGCCTACGGGAACATGGCCATCGTCACCGCGGCCGACGGCACCGAGACCTGGTACTGCCACCTCAGCACCACGAAGATCCGGTCGGGCTCGGTCAAGGCCGGCGACGTCATCGCGTTCTCCGGGAACTCCGGCAACTCCACCGGCCCGCACCTGCACTTCGAGGTACGGCCCGGCGGCGGCTCGGCGATCGACCCGATGCCGTGGCTCCGCAGCCACGGCATCAACCCCAACTGATCAGAGCTTCTCGACCGGCGCGTACCGCAGGAGGAGCTTCTTCGGCCGCTCGTCGCCGAAGTCGACCGTCGCCTTCGCCTGGTCGCCGAACCCCTCGACCGCCGTCACCGTGCCCAGTCCGAACTGGTCGTGCGTGACGCGGTCCCCGACCACCAGGGTGACCACCGGCTTGTCCGAGGTGCGCCGGGTCGCGAAGCCCGAGGGCCCCGACTTGGAGCGCGACGAGGACAGCGACGACGTGATCCCCGACGTCGGTCCCGCCGGGGCCGCCATCGGCCCCTTGCGCTTCCAGTCCAGGTGCTGGTCCGGGATCTCCTCCAGGAACCGCGACGGCGGGTTGTACGAGGGCTGACCCCACGCACTGCGCATCGCGGCCCGGGTCAGGTACAGCCGCTCACGGGCACGCGTGATGCCCACATAGGCGAGCCGGCGCTCCTCCTCGAGCTCCTTGACCTGTCCCAGCGCGCGCATGTGCGGGAAGACGCCGTCCTCCATGCCGGTCAGGAACACCACCGGGAACTCGAGGCCCTTGGCGGTGTGCAGCGTCATCAGGGTGACGACACCGGAGCCGTCCTCGTCCTCGTCGGGGATCTGGTCGGCGTCGGCGACGAGCGCGACCTTCTCCAGGAACTCGGCGAGGGTGCCCGCGCCCTCCTCCTCCGCCCGCTCCTGCTCGAACTCGAGGGCGACGGCTGCGAGCTCCTGGAGGTTCTCGATGCGGGTCTCGTCCTGCGGGTCGGTGGACGCCTGCAGTTCGGCGAGATAGCCGGTCCGCTCCATGACGGCCTCCAGCACGACCGCCGGTCCGGCGCCGGACTCCACGATCGTGCGGAGCTCCTCCATCAGCGTGTTGAACCGCTTCACCGCGTTGGACGAGCGGGCCGCCATGCCGTACGCCTCGTCGACGCGGCGCAGCGCCTGCGGGAAGGAGATCTTCTCCCGCATCGACAGGGCGTCGATCATCGCCTCGGCACGGTCGCCGATACCCCGCTTCGGCACGTTGAGGATGCGGCGCAGAGGAACGGTGTCCTCGGGGTTGGAGAGGACCCGCAGGTAGGCCAGGACGTCCCTGACCTCCTTGCGCTCGTAGAAGCGCACTCCGCCGACGACCTTGTAGGGCAGCCCGACACGGATGAAGATCTCTTCGAAGACACGGGACTGGGCGTTCGTACGGTAGAAGACGGCGACGTCGCCCGCCTTCGCGTCCCCGGCGTCCGTCAGCCGGTCGATCTCGTCGGCGACGAACTGCGCCTCGTCGTGCTCGGTGTCGGCGACGTAGCCGGTGATCCGGGTGCCGGCGCCCGCGTTCGTCCACAGGTTCTTGGGGCGGCGGCTCTCGTTGCGCTCGATGACGGCGTTGGCCGCGGACAGGATCGTCTGCGTGGAGCGGTAGTTCTGCTCCAGCATGATCGTCTTCGCGTCCGGGTAGTCCTCCTCGAACTGGAGGATGTTGCGGATGGTCGCGCCGCGGAAGGCGTAGATCGACTGGTCCGCGTCACCGACGACGCACAGCTCGCCCGGAGCGTCGGCCTCGCCCGCCGGGCCCACCAGCTCGCGTACGAGGGTGTACTGCGCGTGGTTGGTGTCCTGGTACTCGTCGACCATCACGTGCCGGAAGCGGCGGCGGTAGTGCTCGGCGACATCGGGGAACGCCTGGAGCAGGTGCACCGTCGTCATGATGATGTCGTCGAAGTCCAGCGCGTTGGCCTCGCGCAGCCGCGCCTGGTAGAGCGCGTAGGCCTGCGCCAGCGTCTTCTCGAAGCCGTCCGCGGCCTGGCCCGCGAAGGTCTCCTCGTCGATCAGCTCGTTCTTCAGGTTCGAGACCTTCGCCGTGAACGACTTCGGCGGGTAGCGCTTCGGGTCGAGGTCCAGATCGCGGCAGACCAGCGCCATCAGCCGCTTGGAGTCGGCGGCGTCGTAGATCGAGAACGACGAGGTGAAGCCGAGGCGCTTCGACTCGCGGCGCAGGATCCGCACGCACGCGCTGTGGAAGGTCATGACCCACATGGCGTTGGCGCGCGGTCCGACGAGCTGCTCGACGCGCTCCTTCATCTCGCCCGCGGCCTTGTTGGTGAACGTGATCGCGAGGATCTGCCCCGGGTGCACCCCGCGCTCGGCCAGCAGGTGGGCGATCCGGTGCGTCAGCACCCGGGTCTTGCCCGAGCCGGCTCCGGCGACGATGAGCAGCGGGGAACCCGCGTGCACGACGGCGGCGCGCTGCTCGGTGTTCAGCCCGTCGAGCAGCGCGGCGGAGTCGACGACGGGGCGCGGGGCACCGTCGCGGTAGTAGGCCTCGCGCGGCGGCGGGGGACCGTCGAAGACGCCCCCGAAGAGGTCCTCCGGCACCGCTTCGGGTGCGTGGTCCTCGGGGGGTGGCGGGGGGCCCTCGTCCGCTTGCTGGAGGCCGGTCAGGAAACTGTCGTCAAAGAGGCTGCTCATCGCCTGACGAGTCTAGGCGGCCGCACCGACACCCCGGGGCCGCATTGCGTACGAGGGCCCGATCCGTGCGCGCACCGAGACGGATCACCCACAGTGCGTAGGGATTCGGAGGTACTTCCCGCCACGGGGCCGGTCAATCCAGAAAGGTCACGGAAATGTATCGGGCATATCGACCATCAACCTTCACAGGGGCACACGGGTTGGCTAGCGTGCTCCGACGGGTGACCGTTACCCCCTTGAGGCGAACCACGCCGCGCGGGCACCCTCGCCGAATCCGTCACTCCCGCACAGGAGTCCGGAACCGGGGACCCACACGCAGCACCGGGGTGAATCGGTCCGTCCCGCTGGACCGTAGGGCAGCCTTCCGTTCCGCCCGAACCCGACAGCTAACCCGGTAGGCGGTCCACGGAAGGAGATGCCGGCCTTGGCGTCGCATCGCAAACCGCGCACCCGTGTGCGCACCAGCTCCCCCGCCGTCGGTCTCACGACGGCGGCGCTCGCGTCCGTCACCCTGCTCTCCACACAGAGCGCGACGGCCGCCCCGGCGGAGCCCAAGCCCAGCATCGAGGAAGTGCAGAAGAAGGTAGACGATCTCTACCGCCAGGCGGGAACGGCGACCCAGGAGTACAACAAGGCGAAGGCGGCCTCCACCCAGCAGCGCTCCAAGGTCGACGCGCTCCTCGAGGCCGCGGCCAAGCGCGCCGACAAGCTGAACGAGACGCGCCGGGAACTGGGCAACTACGCGGCCGCGCAGTACCGCAGCGGAGCGATAGCCCCCACGGCCACGTTCTTCCTCGCGGACGACCCCCAGTCGTACTTCGACCAGGACCAGCTGATGGCCCGGATGACCAGCCAGCAGCAGAAGGCGGTCGCCGACTTCCGTACGCAGCAGAGCGAGGCGGCGACCAAGCGGGTCGAGGCGACGAAGAGCCTGCAGACGCTCACGGAATCGCAGACCACACTGCGCACCAGCAAGCAGCAGGTGCAGAACAAGCTGGCCGAGGCGCGCACCCTGCTGTCGGAGCTGACCGCCGAGGAGAAGGCGCGGCTCGCGGAGCTGGAGCGCAAGAAGGAGGCGGAGGCCAGGCGCAAGGCGGAGGAGCTCGCGCGCCAGCAGGCCGCCGCCGCGAAGGCGGAGGCGGACCGGGCGGCCGCGGAGGAGGCCTCGAAGGGGGAGGCGGACACCGGAACCGGCACGGGCTCCGACAGCAGCTACGCGTCGAAGGCGGACAAGGTCCTGGCCTTCGCACGGGACCAGATCGGCAAGCCGTACGTCTGGGGGGCGACGGGCCCGTCCTCGTACGACTGCTCCGGGCTGACGCAGGCCGCGTGGAAGGCGGCGGGCGTCGACCTGCCCCGCACCACCTGGGACCAGGTCGAGGTGGGCACCCGGGTGGCCACCGCCGATCTGAAGCCCGGGGACCTGGTCTTCTTCTACGACGACATCAGCCACGTCGGCATCTACAAGGGCGACGGGATGATGATCCACGCACCGAAGCCGGGCGCGAACGTGCGCGAGGAGTCGATCTACTACATGCCGATCTACGGCAGCGTGCGCCCGGCGTAACAGCACGGAGCGCACGAAGAAGGACGGAACCGCCTGCGGGCCCGGCATGCGCCGGGCCCGCAGGGCTGCCCGGTCAGGTCCAGATTGTGGCGATGAAGATGTTGGCGACCGTCAGCCCGCCGACCGCCATGAACGCGCCCTTGTCGACCTTCTCCTCATCGCGCTTCACATAGACGAGCGCCAGGATCACGACCAGGATCAGCAGCTTGATGCCGATCTTGACGTTGTTCACCGGCTGGTCGTCCGCCTGGTTGAGCCCGACCAGGGCGACACCCGTGACGAGCATCGTCAGCGCGCCGTGCAGCATCGCCGGCCCGAAGCGCGCGTTGCCCTCCCCCACGGCCTTCATCTGAGTGAGGAATCCGCCCAGCAGGGAGGCGATCCCGATGATGTGCAGGGCCACGAAGACATTGATGAGTACGTCCATGGCCGCAGCGTAGCCGCGGCCATATCACCACTCTTCGGCCAGGTACTACTTCCTTACGAGTTCGCTCTCGACCCGTGCGAATTGCCCGACTACAGCTGGTTTTTCCGGTCACTTGCAGAGATCGAAACGTCACATTGAGGCAATAGCTGTCATTACGACTCTTCACCGTGCCTCGGGTTTAGCGTCCCTCCCAGGTGACCGACTCTTCACCGCCGTCCCCGTACCGGGCGGCACCCCGGTCACCCCGCCAGGTTCCGGTGGCGGGCCACTCCCCCCTGTGGTGGCCCGGCACCGGTACCGGCGGGCCCGCCGGTACCCCCCGTCGGGCAGTCGAACGGAAGGACCCGCGCCCCCGTGGCCGCCCAACGCAAAGCCGCTCACCGCAAGCCCAAGCAGCGTCCGTTCACCGGGCCTGCTGCCCGCACCGCAGCCACTCTGGCCTTCGCCGGGGCGGCTACCGCGACCGCCTTCGAGGGCGCCGCCCAGGCCGAGCCCCAGCTCACCCCGGCCCAGGTGAAGTCCAAGGTCGACCGGCTGTACCACGACGCCGAGGTCGCCACCGAGCAGTACAACGGCGCGAAGGAGAAGGCGACCGCCACCGCCAAGTCCCTGGACGCCCTGCGCGACGAGGCCGCCCGCAGGACGGAGCGCCTCAACTCCGCGCGCAACGCCCTCGGCTCGTTCGCCGCCGCGCAGTACCGCAGCGGCGGCCTCGACCCCGCCGTCCAGCTGGCCCTCTCCTCCGACCCCGACCAGTACCTGGAGCGCGCCTCCTACCTGGACCGGGCCGGGGACCGGCAGGCCGGCGCGGTCAACGGCGTACGCAGGCAGCTCACCGAGGTCGCCCAACTGCGCGCCCGGGCCGACGAGGAGCTGGCCGCACTCGCGGACCGCCAGGCCGAGCTCAAGAAGCACCGGACCGCGGTCCGCACCAAACTGGCCGACGCCCGCAAGCTCCTGGCCACCCTCACGGCCGCCCAGCGCGCCGACTACGAGCGCTCCGCCGACGCCCAGCACGGCGGCAGCGGCGTCCGGGCCGACCGCAGCACCCCGCGCGGCTCCGTCAGCGCCCCCAACGCCCGTGCCGCGCAGGCCGTCGACTTCGCGTACGGGGCACTCGGCAAGCCGTACGTCTGGGGCGCCACCGGCCCGTCCTCCTTCGACTGCTCCGGCCTCACGCAGGCCGCCTGGCGCGCCGCGGGTGTCTCGCTGCCCCGCACCACCTACACGCAGATCAACGCGGGCAGCCGCGTCTCCCGCTCCGAACTGGCCCCGGGCGACCTGGTCTTCTTCTACTCGGGCGTCACCCATGTCGGGCTGTACATCGGCGGCGGACAGATGATCCACGCCCCGCGCCCCGGCGCGCCGGTCCGCATCGCGCCGATCAGCGAAATGCCTTTCGCGGGAGCGACCCGGGTGGCATAGGCTCCGCGCCGACCGGCCCAGCGAGAGAGAGAAGGCTCCCCGTGCCGATGGACACCGACGTCCAGAACTACGCGCGAACGCTCACCCTCCGCTCCCCCGACCACTACCGGGTGGGCCCCTTCACGGTGCGCCACAACCCGGGCTGGGAACTGAAGTACGCCAACTACGCCATCCCCGACCAGGGCGCCGAGCCCACCGCCGGGGACATCGACGACCTCGTCGTGGCATTCCGCGAGCGGAACCGGCTGCCGCGCCTGGAGTTCCTGCCCTCCTGGGCCCCAGCCGTCGAACCGGCCCTGCTGGCCGCCGGCTTCACCGTGGAGCTGCACGCCCCGGTACTGGCCTGTACCCCGGCGGGTCTCCTGCCGCCGAAGCCGGTGGACGGGCTCCGCGTGTCCGAACCCGTCACCGATGCGGAGTTCACCGCGGCCGCCGCGGTCCAGCACACGGGCTTCGGCGGCGAAGGCGGCCCCGACGAGGGCGAGATCGCCTGGCTGCGCGGTGCGGTGGCCGGCAACGGCGTCGCGGCGCTGGCCCTGCTCGGCGACGAGCCCGCCGGGGCGGGCGGCTGCTCGGTCCCCGTCGACGGCATCAGCGAACTGGCCGGCCTCGCCGTGGCCGACGCCTTCCGCCGCCGGGGCATCGGCGCCGCGCTCTCCGCCTGGCTGACCACGACGGCCTTCGAGCGCGGCTGCTCCACCGTCTGGCTGGAGCCGGGGAGCCCCGAGGTCGAGCGGATCTACGCGGGCATCGGCTACCGCAGGATCGGCGAGAAGACCAACATCTCGCTCACGGCGGAAGCCCCCTGACCGAGACCGGCCGGTCTCAGACCAGCCGCCGCGCCGTCGCCCACCGCGTCAGCTCGTGCCGGTTGGACAGCTGGAGCTTCCGCAGTACCGCCGAGACGTGCGACTCGACTGTCTTCACCGAGATGAACAGTTGCTTGGCGATCTCCTTGTACGCGTACCCGCGCGCGATCAGCCGGAGCACCTCGCGCTCGCGCTGCGTCAGCCGGTCCAGGTCCTCGTCCACCGGCGGCGCGTCCGTCGAGGCGAAGGCGTCGAGGACGAAGCCGGCCAGCCGCGGTGAGAACACCGCGTCGCCGTCCTGCACCCGGAAGACCGAGTCGACCAGGTCGGCGCCGGTGATGGTCTTGGTGACGTAGCCGCGGGCGCCGCCTCGGATGACTCCGATGACGTCCTCCGCGGCGTCCGAGACCGACAGTGCCAGGAAGCGCACCGGGTTCTCCACGGCACCCATCATCGGTGCGCAGCGCCGCAGCACCTCGACCCCGCCGCCGCCCGGAAGGTGGACGTCCAGGAGGACGACCTCGGGGCGGGTCGCGGTGATCACGGTGACTGCCTGGTCGACGTCAGCGGCCTCGCCGACGACCTCGACCCCGGTCTCCTCGGTGCGCCCGATCTCGGCCTGGACCCCGGTGCGGAACATCCGGTGGTCGTCGACGAGCACGACCCGTACCCGGCGCTCCGGGCCCCCGGCAGCTTCGGTGTTCTCGGTCATTGGCTCGCCCTTTCCATCTCCAGCTCGACTTCCGTGCCCCCGCCGGGCACCGAACGCAGTCGCGCCGTACCGCCGTTGCGCTGCATCCGGCCGATGATTGATTCTCGTACGCCCATCCTGTCGCCCGGGACGGAATCCAGGTCGAATCCCGGTCCCCGGTCCCGTACGGAGACGAAGACCGTGCGGCCCTCGACCTCCGCGAAGACCTGGACGGCGCCGCCCTCGCCACCGTACTTGGCGGCGTTGACCATTGCCTCGCGTGCGGCCTGCATCTGGGCCGCCAGCTTCTCGTCGAGCGGGCAGTCGCCGACGACGACGACCTCCAGCGGGACCCCGTGCTTGTCCTCGACCTCGGCGGCGGCACGCTTGACCGCCTCGGCGAGCGTCTCGGGTTCGTCGTCCTCGTCCTTGCCGGTGCCCTCCGGGTTGTACAGCCAGTTGCGCAGCTCGCGCTCCTGGGCGCGGGCGAGCCTGCGGACCTCGCCGCCGTCGTCCGCGTTGCGCTGGATCAGGGTGAGGGTGTGCAGGACGGAGTCGTGGACGTGGGCCGCGACCTCGGCGCGTTCCTGGGCCCGGATGCGCATCAGGCGTTCCTCGGAGAGGTCCTGCGTCATCCGCGCCAGATAGGGGCCCGCGAGCAGTGCGATGCCGGTCAGTACGGCTATGGCGGCGGTCAGCACGTTGCCGAGCTGGGCCGCCGAGCCGCGGACCACCATGAACACGGCGAGACCGAGCCCGACGAGGGCGACGCCCGCGAGGCCCCGGGCCAGGTGCAGCACCCGGCGGCGGCGGCCGACCTCGATCCAGCGGGCCCGGCGCGCGTTGTCGGCCTGGCGCCACACCAGGACGGAGCCCGCGCCGATCAGGAGCGTCGGCCAGATGTAGCGGTCGGCCTTGCTGCCCATGTCGACGTTGCCGACGAAGATCATGGCGCCGATGAGCAGCGCGACGAGGGCGAAGACCTGGCCCTTGTCGGGCTTGCGGAGTCTGCGCCGCCCGTCCGGGGCCGTCTCGAACACGGAACGCGACGCCTCGACCCCGCCGATGCCGAGCGGGACGACGATCCAGAAGACGGCGTACAGCAGGGCGCCGAGACCGTTCGCGAAGAACAGCCCGAGGAAGACGAATCTGACCCAGGCGACGGGCAGCCCCAGATGACCGGCGAGCCCGCGCGCGACGCCACCGAGCAGGCGCCCGTCGGCGCTGCGGTACAGCTTGCGCGCCGGCGGCTCCTCCGGATCCTGGGCGTGGGAGCTTGCGGCTCGGGTCGTGGCGGCTGGCATGGACCGATGGTCACACGGCCGGGCCGGTTGTGGCATCAGGGTCGGCCCCGGAGGCGACCCTGATGCCCGCACTTCCCGATCCCGCTCCGGGAAGCTCCCTGAGGGGTGCCCGGGAGCAATATCAGGGATCGGCCAGGGTCGTCGCGGGTCCCACGAGGGCGTACGGACCGTCACCATGGAGCCATGACCGTTCCCCAGGACGCCGCCCCCGGCGTCGCGCCGCCACCCGGGCCGAAACCGCAGCTGCGGCGCAGCCCGCGGCAGAAAGTGGTGGCCGGGGTGTGCGGCGGGCTCGGCCGGTACTGCGACGTGGACCCGGTGATCTTCCGGATCGTGCTCGGTGTCCTCGCGGTGACCGGCGGCATCGGGCTCATCTTCTACGGCTTCGCCTGGCTCCTGCTCCCCGTGGAGGGCGAGGAGGAGAACGAGGCGCGCAGGCTGCTGTCGGGCCGGGTCGAGGGTGCGTCACTGATAGCGCTGCTGCTGGCCCTGGTGGGCTGCGGGCTGCTCCTGTCGATGCTGCACAACGGCGGGATGCTGGCGTTCGCCGCGATGCTGTCGCTGGCCGTCATCGGCTTCTCCGTGTGGACACAGCACCGCAGGACGGCGGCGCCGGAGGATCCGCCGGGCGCGGCCGCTGCGCAGACGCCGGGAAGCGCGGCGCACACCGCCGGGCACGGGGCACCACCCGAGGTGAAGGCGCCGCCGACACCGGGCACCCCGTCGTGGTGGCGGGACCCGATCGTCAAGGACGGCACTTCGGGGCCGGTCGGTCCCGGCTATCTGTGGGGTCCGGCGGACGCGGTGCTCGACCCGGCCGACCGCGGCAGGCGCAGGGCGACCGCGGACGCGCCGTACCGCGCCCCCTACCGTCCGCCGGGGACCCGGGGCCCGCGGTCGATCGGCGGTCTCGTCTTCCTGCTGGCGCTGGTCGCGGGCGGTCTGGGAACGGGGCTGAGCTGGGAGACCCAGCCGCTGGGGACGAGCCTGCAGTTCGGGCTCGCCGCCGCGCTCGCGGTGTTCGGGCTCGGGCTGCTGGTCGCCTCGGTCCTCGGCCGGACCGGCTTCGGCACGATCATGCTGGCGATGGTGACGGCGGGGCTCCTGGCGGGTGCGGCGGCCCTCCCGAAGGACATCAGCACCGAATGGGTCCGTCAGCAGTGGCGTCCGGCCACGGTGGCGGCGGTCCAGCCACGGTACGAGCTGGGCACCGGGGTCGCGCGGCTCGACCTCTCGCGGATCGTCGTCCCCGAGGGCGATGTCCTGCGCACCGGTATCGGGGTGGGGGCGGGCCGTGCGCTCGTCGTCGTACCGAAGGGGATGACGGTGAAGTTGCACGCCGAGGCCGGCCTCGGGGACATCCAGCTGCCCTCCGAATCACGTGAGGACGTGGACGTCGCCCCGAGCAGGCAGACGAGGCAGACCCTCGGACCGGTCAAGGGCAGCAAGCCGGCCGGCACCCTCGAACTGAGCATGGAAGTCGGCATCGGACAGCTGGAGGTCACCCGTGCTGCGTCATGAGATCCGGCCCGGCCGCGCGGTGGCGGGCGTCGTCATGCTCGCCCTGGCCGGCGCCTACACGGCGGATGCGTCGGGGGCGTGGGCGGTCCCGTGGGTGTTCTTCTTCCCGGTGTTCTTCGGGGGCCTGTGGCTGGCCGCGACCGTGACGTGGGTGAGCTACCGGTTGCGTCGCCGCCGGGACGTGAGGAAGGCGTCGGCGGAGAACTCGGCCGCGCCCGCGAGCAGCAGCGGCAGCCAGGCCATGAGGTAGATCAGGTCGTTGCCGTAGTAGTACGGCTCGGTCTGCCAGCTCACGGTGAGCCACAGGCTCAGCGAGATCAGCGCACCGCCGAGGGCCGCGAGCCGGGCCCACAGCCCCACGAGGGTGCCGAGGCCGACGGCGAGCTCGCCGATCGCGATGGCGTAGCCGAAGCCTTCGGGGCTCTTCAGCGCCAGGTCGACGAGGGCCGGGATCGCGGAGGTGTCGCGCACCCCTTCCATCAGCTGTCCGATGGAACCGTCGCCGCTGGCCGACATGAAGGCGCTGTCGGTGAGCTTGTCGAGCCCCGCGTAGATGAAGGTGACCCCGAGGAAGATCCGCAGGGGCAGCAGCGCGTACTGCCTCGCCCGCTCCCGGAGGCTCCTCGGCTCGTCCAGACCGTATGAACCGCCGCCGTAGCCATGCATGACCGCTCCGCCTTCCGTTGGCCCGTCAACCAGACCATACGTACGCCGTGAACGGGCTGCTCACCAGGGTTGCGACTCAGTCCGTGACATCGATCGGGCAGGGGTTGGTCTCCACACCCGCCGCGGTGACGACCTGGACGTCCACGACGCCCGGTTCGACCTCCACCGGCACCGGCACGGTGAGCACCGTGTCGGACGGGTTGGCGAAGCCTCCTGCGACCGGGATCAGCGGCACATGGACGTGCACCCGGCCGATCCTGACGACCACGCGCGCGAGCCGGTCCGGGCTCCCCGACCCGGGCGGTACGAAGCCCGCGCCGCGGATCTCGATGTCGTCGCCGGTACGGATCGGGGCGTCCAGGTCTCCGGCTTCCCGGGCCCTCACGACCGACAGGATGACCGGCCGGCCGCCCTCCGCGTACTTCCCGGAGAAGTACGTCGCCGCGGAGACGGCCACCAGGATCGCCAGGCCCCACGGCAGGTCGGGCAGTTGCTCCGGGCGGCGGGCGAGGCGGACCGCGGCGAAGAGCACGGCGACGGCGCTGACGAGCACGTACTGCACATCGGTGAAGCTGCCGCGGCCGGAGTCGTCGGTGAGCAGATCGGCGGCCCGCGGCCGGTCGGCGCGCAGCTTCTGCAGCCGCTGCCCCAGGACGCGTACGGTCACCACCCGGCGTACGAGGACGGCGACGGCGCACACCAGCGCGAGCACGGTCAGCACTCCGGCGGAGCGCACCAGGTCCAGGCCCTCGATCAGCTCGTCGCGGTCGCCGTGGTCGGACGCGCCGGCCAGCTGGAGGGCGAGGACGAGCACGGCGAAGGCGGCGAGCAGCACCCAGGACGCGGCGACCGTGCGCGAGGTGGAGAGCCGGTTGTCCTCGCCGATCAGCGGGGCGAGGAGGCCGCCGCGGGACCGGTGGAGCCGGGCGGCGGCGGTCAGCAGGCCCGCGGTGACCAGTCCGGCGACCAGGCCGGCGGTGCGGGCGGTGGACCAGCCGGCGCCGATGGCGGTGACGGCCTCACCGATGACCAGCAGCGCGACCCCGCCCCAGACGGCGACCAGGGTGCGCTGCCAGACCACGTGGAGCCAGGCGTCACCGGCCTCGCGGCTGCGTTCGGCGACCGTGCGCGCGGACTGGGTCAGCTCGTCCGACACCCACTGCCGGGATGCCGACGCGGACTGCGCGACCCCGGCGGGCAGGCCCTTGCCGGCCGCCAGCTCATCGCGTTTGGCGAGGAAGGCCGCCACCGCGCGCCGGTGTCCCTCGCGTGCTCCGTGCGGGCAGTCGCCGCACGTACAGCCACCGCCGTGCGTGCTGCTCGTCCTCGCCTCGTCCAACGCCACGGGGAACGCCGCCCTTTCCTGCACCGGTACAACCAACTCGCCTGTGATTTCTGCGAATTGTGCCGTACAGGGCGGGCCCGTCCCGCATCGGGGCGGGCTGCGAGGACATGTCGTCCGCATGTACGAATGTCAGGTGCTGAGTACAAGGTACGCAAGGCCCAGCGTTCCGCGGTATCCGCCGTAGTAATCGGTGCGGCGGGCGTCGACGGCCGCGGTCACCTCCGCGTGCAGGGGATGCCCGGGGTTGGCCAGCGCCCACCGCTCGCCCCGTCCGATATTGGCGGTGGACTCGAAGAGGTCCCATTCACGCTGATCGGCGACGGTGACCTGCAACGGCCGCAGACCGGCGGCCTCCGCCTGCCGGACCAGGCCGAGGAGCGAGCCGAAGTCGCCCGGCTCGGCGCCCAGCCCCTCCAGTGCGGCCGCCGAGGGCTCCCGCTCCCAGAACCCGTCCCCGAACAGCACCCGTCCGCCCGGCCGCACGGCGGCCCGCAGCGCCTTGAGCGCCTCGGGGGTACCGCCGGGCCAGGCGTGCGAGGAGCCGATGCAGACGGCCAGGTCGTAACCGTCCCCCGGGTACTCGGCCGCGGACACCTCGTGGAACCGCACCCGGCCGGTGAGCCCCCGCTCTCCCGCCAGGCGCTGTCCGCGCGCCACGGCGTCCGGGTCGTTCTCGACGCCGTCCCCGGTGGCGCCGGGCGCCGCCGCCACGAGACGCATCAGCAACTCGCCCCAGCCACTGCCGAAGTCCGCGATCCGCGCCCCCGGGCCGGGGGCGCACGCGGCTATCAGCCGGGAGGCGTGCTCCTCGGACAGCGGGGTGTTCCAGGTGAGCCGGTCGTTTCCCGGAGCGGACATGAGGGCACGGACTTCGTCGGCAGACATAGGGGCGGATCCTGCCACGGCTGCGGCGTGCCCTGCCACCGGTTTCCGCCGGAAAACGGCGACGCCGCCGCCCCTCGGGGGCAGCGGCGTCGACGCGGGGTCCGGTCGGCCCGGATCATCCGGGTCGTCCGGGTCGTCCGGGTCGTCCGGGTCGTCCGGGTCGTCCGGGTCGTCCAGGTGGGACTACTCCCACTCGATCGTCCCCGGGGGCTTGCTCGTCACATCGAGGACGACACGGTTCACGTCGGCGACCTCGTTGGTGATGCGGGTGGAGATCTTCGCCAGCGTCTCGTACGGCAGACGCGACCAGTCGGCCGTCATGGCGTCCTCGGAGGACACCGGGCGCAGCACGATCGGGTGGCCGTAGGTGCGGCCGTCACCCTGGACGCCGACACTGCGGACGTCCGCGAGGAGGACCACCGGGCACTGCCAGATGTCGCGGTCCAGGCCGGCCGCGGTCAGCTCCTCGCGGGCGATGGCGTCGGCCTCGCGCAGCAGGTCGAGCCGCTCCTTGGTGACGTCGCCGACGATGCGGATCCCGAGGCCGGGGCCCGGGAACGGCTGCCGCTGGACGATCTCCTCCGGCAGGCCGAGCTCCTGGCCCACCATCCGGACCTCGTCCTTGAACAGCTGGCGCAGCGGCTCGACGAGCTGGAACTCGATGTCGTCGGGGAGGCCGCCCACGTTGTGGTGGGACTTGATGTTGGCGGTGCCGGTGCCGCCGCCGGACTCGACGACGTCCGGGTAGAGGGTGCCCTGCACGAGGAAGGCGACCTCGGGGCCGTCCTCCTGGAGGATCTCCAGCTGGGCCTGCTCGAAGACCCGGATGAACTCGCGGCCGATGATCTTCCGCTTCTGCTCCGGGTCGGACACACCGGCCAGGGCGTCGAGGAAGCGCTTCTCCGCGTCGACGACCTTCAGCTTCGCGCCGGTCGCGGCGACGAAGTCCTTCTCGACCTGCTCGGTCTCGCCCTTGCGCATCAGGCCGTGGTCCACGTACACGCACGTGAGCTGCGAGCCGATGGCCTTCTGCACGAGGGCCGCGGCGACCGCGGAGTCCACGCCGCCGGAGAGGCCGCAGATGGCGCGCTTGTCGCCGACCTGCTCGCGGATCAGGGCGATCTGCTCCTCGACGACGTTGGTGGTCGTCCAGGTCGGCTCGATGCCGGCGCCCCGGTAGAGGAAGTGCTCCAGGACCTGCTGGCCGAAGGTCGAGTGCATGACCTCCGGGTGGTACTGGACGCCGTACAGCTTCTTCTCGTCGTTCTCGAAGGCGGCGACCGGTACGACGTCCGTGGACGCGGTGACGGTGAAGCCCTCGGGGGCGGCGGAGCAGGCGTCGCCGTGCGACATCCACACCGACTGCTCCGTGGGCGTGCCCTCGAAGAGGGTGGAGCCGGCCTTGGAGACGGCGAGCTGGGTGCGGCCGTACTCGCGGGCGCCGTTGTCGTCGACCGTGCCGCCGAGCGTGGTGGCCATCAGCTGGAAGCCGTAGCACATGCCGAAGACCGGGACCCCGGCCTCGAACAGCGCACGGTCGAGGCTGGGCGCGCCCTCCGCGTACACCGAGGACGGACCGCCGGACAGGATGATCGCGCGGGGGTTCCTGGCCAGCATCTCGGCCACCGGCATCGTGGACGGGACGATCTCGCTGTAGACCCGGGCCTCACGGACGCGGCGGGCGATGAGCTGGGCGTACTGGGCGCCGAAGTCGACAACCAGAACCACGTCGGTGGTGGTGTCGGGGGCGGCGGGGGGCGCTGCTGGCACGGGGCGGCCTTCCGGCGGTGGAGAGGGGGTCGGTCCTCCCAATTCTACCGGCCGTGGGACCACGCCCTGCCGGGCTCCCGTCTCACCATCCGGGCCCGGCGTGGACCCGGCCCGCGGACGGGGTCCATACTTGCCCCCATGCGTCAGCACACGACCTTCGTCTTTACCTATGGCACCCGGCCCGCCGGCTGCCATGGTCGTGCTGCTTGAGCAACTGACAAGCAACGTTCCAGGCGCCCCGGGCCGACAGGCCCGGGGCGTTCTGGCGTTCCGGGCCTGTCGCTCCGGGGGGCCGCACCCCACCAGGAGTCACGATGAACACCACCGCACCCACGAAGACGGCCGCCGAGCGGACCGGCGCGCACACCGACGAGGCCGCCTCCCTGATCGGTGGCGCCCGGACCCGCATCGACGCCCTGGACGACCGGATCATCGGTCTCGTCCAGGAACGGATGGCCGTCTCCGCGGTCATCCAGGAGGCCCGGATCACCTCCGGGGGCCGCCGGGTGAACCTCTCCCGCGAGATGGACGTCCTCAGCCACTACAGCGACGCGCTGGGCAAGCCGGGGACGGCGCTCGCCATGACGCTGCTGGAGCTGTGCCGCGGCCGGGTGTGAGGCCGCCCGGGAAGGCTGTACGGCCGTATCTGCGTTCGGGCCCGGTCTCACCCGTACGGCGCGTGACCGGGCCCCGTGCCGCTTCGTTGGTCCGTGTGTCCGTGCCAGCCAGGGGCGGCAGCGGTAGGAAACCACGCGTGGCTCCGCCGGGATGTGTGACGTACTGCAGGTACGTCGTGGGACCACACCCCGGCGCGCGTGACCGGTCGGCAGGGGACAGCAGCCCGGTCACCCCAATTGCGGCCGGGCCCGGGGACGCCCGGGACCGGCCGCCCTCGGGCCGGCAGCCGTGCCGGTCCGGAAGGAAGACCCTAGCCCCGCTCGGCGCGGCGCCGGGACGTCGCGTACAGCACTCCGCCGGCGGCCAGGGCGACTGCTGCCGCTCCCGAAGCCATCAGCGCGACGGAACCGGTGGAGGCGAGACCGCCGCCGTCGTCCGCCGACGCGGCGCCGGACGTTCCGGTGGAACCCGAGGCCGACGAGGTGGACGAGCCGCCTGTCGTACCGGACGTGGAACCGGTCGTTCCGCCGGTGGTGCCCTCCGTGGAGCCGCCTGTCGCGGTGGCGCCGTCCGTCGTGCCGCCGGTGTCCTCGGAGCCGGAGTCCTCGCCGTTCAGAACCAGCTGCGCGGTGTTGTTGCCCGGGGCCGGGTCGAAGGGCAGGTCGGGGTTGCTGAGCCATGTGTTGCGGACGTCGACCTTGCCGGCAGACCCCGGGATCACCTCAGTGATCTTCAGGTCGAAGGGCAGTGCGATCTCGGCCCCGTCGCGGACGGTCATCGCGGTGTCGCAGACGTAGCGCGGCGCGCCGAGCTGCTCCTCGCGGTACTTGCCCGCGGCCGTCACTCCCTGGCAGGAGTCCGGCTTCCCGGTGACCTCGGCGCCCCGGGGGACGGTGAAGTCGACCGTGGCGACGGGCTCGCCGGAACGGATGTTGCCGATCCAGGCAGGTCCCTCGTTACGGAAGCCGATCCTGGCCGCGACGGTCTCACCCACGGAGCCCGCGCCCTTGTCGCCGGTCGCCACGAAGTCGGCGGTGTTCTCCGTGCGGAAGTCGGCTTCCTGCTGGTTGTCCCAGGGGTTGAGGTCTCCGCTGCGGGCGGAGGACGTGACCTTCTTCAGGGCCAGCTCCGGTCCGGTGCCCCGGGTGAACGTCGCGCCCGCGCGCTGCGCGGAGCGCTGTGCGGCGCTGTCCTCGTTGATGCGGTAGATGAAGGTGTCGTAGTACGCGCGCTCGGTCGCCTTGACGGACAGCGGGACCGCAAGCGTGTACGTGGCGCCCGGCTCGTAGGAGCCCTCGACCGAGCACAGTGCGGTGGACCAGGCGAAACCGTCCTGCGGCTCCTGTCCGGCCTCCCCGTTGTACTCGCAGTTGGCGTAGCGCTCGGGGAGCTCCAGGCCGCGCGAGTACATCAGGGTCAGCAGGACGCCGTCGGCGGCCGCCGTGCCCCGGTTGGCGAACGTGATCGGGGCCGGCTGCGCCTCACCCGGCTTGAGCTGCTGCTTGAAGGGGAGCTGCTTCATGACGAGGTCGGGGCCGCCGATCGTCACCTTCGTGGAGAACGGGACGAAGGTGACCCCGTCCGCCGAGCCGGTCACCTCGATGGTGCCCGACGCACCGTCCTTGCCGCCCTCGGCAGCGGTGAGGTCGAAGTCGGCGATGGTGCTGAGCCCCGCGTACACGCCGTGGTCGTGGCAGACGGCCGTGGCGCCGGTGATCTCGCAGTCCGCGCCGGTGTCCTCGGCGATGTCGATGTCGGCGACGCCCGCGATCCCGCTGAGGTCGAGGGTGTAGGTCACCTCTCCCTGGTAGCCCTCCTCGTCCTGGACCGGGTTGCTGACGGTGAAGCCGAGGGAGGTCTTCTGCGGCGACCCGGTCGCCGGGTACGGGTGCAGAGCCGTTTCGGCCGGACCGCCGAGCGTGAACGCGGGATCGGCGGCCTGCGCGGGTGCGCCGGCGGCGAGCGACCCGGCTGCGAGCAGCCCGGCGGCGGCGAGGCTGCCTGCGGTGCGGCGCAGCGCTGTTCTCGGGGAAAGGCGTGTCATCGCGGACCTCTGGGATGGGATCGACAGGTGCTGTGCAACTGCTGTGGGGCAGCACGAGTTCGACCGCGCAGCCGTACGAAGAGTTGCGCTGGACAAGATCACGGATTGGGCACGAGGGGCGCATGTGGCGAGCGCCACATAAAGATTCTGTGAGACGGGGGACAACCATCGGGCCGCATCGCAGGTCATGCATGGCGAACACCTGGTCTATTTCCGTGCCCCACAACGGCAGGCCCGTTCTCCTAATTCCTTTTCCGTACCGCAGTCCGCGCGGTACAACGGACTTGCTGAGGCCTTCATGAAGCTTCGCCGCACCCTGGCACTCGCTGCCGCCACCGCTGTCATCGCACCGGTCGTCGTGCTCTCCGCACCGGCCGCTTTCGCCACGGACACGACGCCGACCCCGAGCGCGACCGAGTCGGTGTCCACCGCGCCGTCCGAGACCGCGTCGGCCGGGACCACCGAGTCCGCTTCCCCGTCCGCGACGACGTCTCCCGACGCCACCGAGACGGCCACGACCTCCCCGAGCCCCTCCGTGTCGGAGACGACCTCGGCGACCCCGTCGGCCACCCCGACTCCGACCGCCTCGAAGACCGAGGACACGGAGGAGCCGGACGAGGACGGCTACTGCAACCCGCGCCCGCTGAAGCTCTCCATCAACGGTCTCGCCGGCAAGATCGCCCGGGGCAGCGGCTGGGACACCTTCAAGTTCAACGTCTACAACAACTCGAAGAAGACCGTGAAGAACGTGTGGTTCTTCGCGGGCGCGTCGTCCGACAAGGCCGGCGACCACCTCTTCACCACCAAGCAGGTCCACCTCCAGGCCCTCAACGAGGACACGGGCACGTGGGAGGACCTGAACGAGGAGGGCGTCTCGACCGGCTACGTCGGCGAGACCGACGAGATCAAGCCCGGGTACGAGGTCGACATATCCCTGCGCATCAAGGTGCAGGCGACTGCCCCGGTCGGCGCCGGCTTCAGCCTCGGCGGCGGGCTCGTCTTCGGCGAGGAAGAGGACCTGCCCTGCTTCACGGACGTCGCGTACAAGTTCCAGATCGTGAAGGCCGGTGACGAGGACGGCACGAAGCCCCAGGAGGGCGGCAAGGTTCCGGTCCCGTCCGAGAAGCCTGCCGACGCGGACGCCGGCCAGGTCACGGGCAGCCTCGCCGAGACCGGTTCCTCGTCCTCCACGCCGATGTTCGCCCTCGCGGGCGGCGCGGCCGTAGTGCTCGGTGCAGGCGCGATGTTCGTCGTGCGGCGCAGTAAGAACGGTGACGCCGCCGCGTAAGCGCGTCACCGGTCGAACGTGAGGGGCTGCACTCGGAGGGGGGTGCAGCCCCTTGGCGTTCCCGGACCGGCGCTTCGAAGGCGCTCAGGCCTCGGACGCGGTCGCCTTCGGCGGCACCACGGGAATCCCCAGGAACGGGAGCTTCAGCGCGCCGAACGCCTCCTCGGGCACCGCGGGCGCCTGCGGCTCGACCGCCGACAGCCGCGTGTACGCCTCGCCCTGTGCCGGCCGCGGGTCCGTCTCGCCCTTGTTGGGCCAGAAGGACATGGCGCGCTCGGCCTGCGCGGTGATGGTCAGCGACGGGTTGACGCCCAGGTTGGCGGAGACCGCAGAACCGTCGACGACCGAGATGCCCGGGTGTCCGTACACCCGGTGGTACGGGTCGATGACGCCCTCCTCGGCGCTCGCCCCGATCGCGCAGCCGCCCAGGAAGTGCGCGGTGAGCGGAGTGCCCATCAGCTCCCCGATGTTCGATCCGGGGAAGCCGTTGATCTCCTCGGCCAGCAGTGTGGCGCCCTGTGTCGCCTCGGCGATCTGCGTCGGGTTGGGCGCGCCGTGTCCCTGCCGGGCGGTGAGCAGGCCCTTTCCGATGCCGCCGGGCTTGCGGTACGCGGTCAGCGAGTTGTCCAGCGACTGCATGACGAGACCGATGATGGTCCGTTCCGACCAGCGCCGGTTGGAGAGCGAACGCGCCGCCAGCGTCGGGTGCTTGACCATGTTGCCGAGCCAGCCCAGCACCCGGTGGGTGCTGTAGGGGACCTGGAGGATGGTCAGCGCGCCCATCGCGTTGGAGCCCTTGCCGTAGCGGACCGGCTCGATGTGCGTGTTCTCGTCGGGGTGGATCGACGAGGTGATGGCGACACCCTTGCTGAAGTCGGCCTTCGCGATGCCGTGCTTCTTGCGGTAGCGGCGGTCGCTGGTCTGCGCGCCCACCAGGCCCTCGGAGTTGGTCCGGGTCAGCTCGCCGAGCTTCGACGAGAGCCGCGGCAGCAGCCCCTGGTCCTTCATGGTGTGCAGCAGCGTCTGCGTTCCGTACGTGCCGGCGGCGACGACGACCTTCCGGGCCCGCAGCACGGTGGGCTTCGCCTTCCTGCGGCGGTCCGTGGGGACGGTCGACACCCGGTAGCCGCCCTCCGGATCGTCCGTGACCGCGACGACGGACGTCATGGGGTGGATGACGGCACCGGCCTTCTCGGCGAGGTACAGGTAGTTCTCGTTGAGGGTGTTCTTCGCACCGTGGCGGCAGCCGGTCATGCACTCGCCGCACTCGGAACAGGCCTTGCGGGCGGGACCCGCGCCGCCGAAGTAGGGGTCGGCGACCTCTTCGCCGGGCTTCGCCTTCGACGTACCGTCGGCGTCCACGCCGTCGCCGAAGAAGACTCCGACGGGGGCGAAGTGGAAGCTGTCGCCGACGCCCATGGCCTCGGCGGCCGCCTTGAGGTGGACATCGGCCGGGGTCATGGTCGGATTGAGCCTGACCCCCAGCATCCGCTTCGCCTGGTCGTAGTACGGCGCCAGCTCGTCCTGCCAGTCGGTGATGCCGGCCCACTGGCGGTCCTCGAAGAACGGGGCGGGCGGCACGTACAGCGTGTTGGCGTAGTTGAGGGAACCGCCGCCGACGCCCGCGCCGGCCAGCACCATCACCTTGCCGAGCAGGTGCACGCGCTGGATGCCGAACAGCCCGAGGGCCGGGGCCCACAGGTAGTTCTTGATGTCCCAGGAGTTCTTGGGGAGGGTGGCCGGTGTGAAGCGGCGCCCCGCCTCCAGGACGCCGACCCGGTAGCCCTTCTCGCTCAGCCGCAGGGCCGAGACCGCGCCGCCGAAGCCCGATCCGACGACGAGCACGTCGTAGTCGTACGCGGCGTCGTCGTCCGGCCCGTCGGAGCGCGGGGTCTGATTCTGGGCAGCGCTGTCCTGGGACATGGCTCTCCTCGGTGCGGAAGGGAGGGAAGGGCAGGAGTGGGGCGCCCGCGTCAGCGCAGCCGGAAGGCCTTCATCGCCTTGAGGCCGAAGCTCATGAGGGCGGCGTACTTCTCGTCGTCCATGCCGAAGGACGGCGCGAGCGGCATCAGCCGCTGCTGGGCGACGGTCTGGGCCTCGGTGTACTTGAGGATCCCCTCCGAGCCGTGCCGTCGTCCGAGGCCGGAGTCCTTCATGCCGCCCATCGGGGACTGGGCACTGCCGTAGGCGGGTGCGTACCCCTCGTTGATGTTGACCGTGCCGGCCCGCAGCCGGGCGGCGATCCGGTGGCCGCGCCGGCCGTCCTTGGTCCAGACGCTGGCGTTGAGGCCGTACGACGTGGCGTTGGCGAGGGAGACCGCGTCGTCCTCGTCGGTGAAGCGGTAGACCGATACGACGGGGCCGAAGGTCTCCTGGGCGCAGACGGCCATCGGTTCCTGGACGTCGGCGAGGATGGTCGGCTCGTAGAAGAGCGGGCCGATGTCGGGGCGCGCGACGCCGCCCGCGACGAGCGTGGCGCCCTTCTCCACGGCTTCGGCGACGTGCTGGGTGACGGTCTCCAGCTGCCGCTCGCCGACCAGGGAGCCCATCTCGGCACCGTAGGCGAGGGAGTTGCCGAGCCGCATCGCCTTCGTACGGGCGGCGAAGCGCTCCAGGAAGGCGTCCGCGACGGCCTCGTGGACGTACAGCCGCTCGATGGAGATGCACAGCTGCCCCGCGGAGGAGAAGCAGGCACGGACGGCGCCCGCGGCGGCCTTCTCCACGTCCGCGTCCTCGAGGACCAGCATGGGGTTCTTTCCGCCGAGCTCCAGCGAGACCCCGACGAGCCGGGCCGCGGCGCCCTGGGCGACCTCGCGTCCGGTGCGGGTCGAGCCGGTGAAGGAGACGTAGTCGGCGCGGCTGACGACCTCGGGGCCGACGACGGGGCCCTCCCCGAGCACGACCTGGAACACCTCGGCGGGCAGTCCGGCCTCGATCAGCAGGTCACGGGCCCACAGAGCGGTCAGCGCGGTCTCCGTGTCGGGCTTCATCACGACGGCGTTGCCGGCGACGAAGGCCGGCAGCGCGTCGCCGACGGAGAGTTCGAGCGGGTAGTTCCAGGGAGCGATCTGGCCGATGACCCCGCGCGGCTGGCGCAGCTCGGTGACCTTCGTGAGGGTCGGGACGACGCCGGTGTGCCGCTTCGGCTTCAGGTAGGAGGTGGCCATGCGCCCGTAGTGGCGGGCCGAGACGGCGACGGCCAGCACCTCTTCGTGGGCGTGCAGCCGTGCCTTGCCGGTCTCCAGCTGGATGAGGTCGAGGACCTCGGCCTGGCGCTGGAGGACGAGGTCGTGGAAGCGGAGCAGTACCGCCGCCCTGGCACGGACGGACATCGCCGCCCAGGCCGGCTGGGCGGCGCGGGCCCGCTCGAAGGCGGTCGCCACGTCCTCGGGGGTGGACTCGGGCAGGTCGGCCAGCTTCTCCCCGGTGAAGGGGCTGTGGTTGGCCGTGCGGCCGGAGCCGACGACGCCGCGCGTCAGCTGGGCGATCACCTCGGGTGTGACCACGTCGGCGGCGGTGCGAACGCCTGCGGGGGCCGCTGCCACCGGGTTGGTGCCGACACGGGTGCCGGGGGCGGCGGAGGTGGTCGTGGAGGCCTGCGAGTCCGTCATGAGGGCGAGAGTATGTCCACCCGCCCACTTTGGGTACCCGTCGGTAACAGGTTTTCACAGACCCCACAACACCGCTGTCGCCGCACCCGGCGAACCAGCCAGTGATCACTGGCGAAATAACCGCTGATCAGGGGCTATCTTCCCGGCAGGCTCAGGAATCGTGAATCTTCAGCCGCTCGGCGACCTCGGTGTAAATCTTTTCCCCGTCCGTCGCCGCCTGACCGGCCGCGGGCATCTTGACCCGGACGTGCCAGTACGGATCGTCCGCCGTCCGCCCCGGGATCAGGAGCTCGTGGTAGCGGTAGCGCAGCGCGTCGTCCTCGGTCGAGGAGTACGGGGTGTACTCGGTGACCATGTCGTACGCCGTGCGGCCCTGGTGTTCGGTCTTCTTGAAGGAGACGGTGGCGTCCCTCATCTCCAGGGTGTTCGCCCCGCCCTTCTCGTAGTACGTCTTGCGGGCCTCCGGGTCGGCGCCCGCGGACTTCTCCGCCGCCGTGTCGTCCTTCTTGACCGCCTTGTGCCAGAAGTCGATCTCGAAGACCCCGCTCGGGTCCGCGTACCAGACGACGTCCCCGGTGTCCTCCTGGATGCGCTTGTAGTCCTCGGGCACGGCCACGTCCGCCGAGAGCACCTCGTTCTCCGGCCTGACCTGCCAGCCGCCCGGCAGCTCGTCCCCGCCGAACGGGTCGGCCAGCACCAGGACGAGCGCGAGAGCCACCGCCAGTACCACGGCGCCGAGCCCGGTCTGCGCCTTCCGGTTGCGGTGCAGCACCGGGGGCACCCACCGGCCGCCGCCGGACGCGCCGTTCCCGTACGGCTGGGTGAGCGCCCGGGAGACCGACGGGACCGACGCCACCGACTCCAGGGCGGATCGGATCTCGGCGGGTCCCGGCCGTGCCGCCGGGTCCTTGCGGAGCAGCTGCATGACGAGTGTGCCGAAGGCGCCCTTGCCCCGGGCCGGCATCTGCGGCTCCGCCGAGAGGATGGCCTGCAGGGTGGCCGGGGTGTGGGAGCGGCGGTACGGGGACATGCCCTCCACCGCCGCGTACAGCACGACACCCAGTGACCAGAGGTCGGACTCCGGGCCGGGCAGCTGTCCCAGCACCCGCTCCGGGGAGATGTACTCGGGCGACCCGACGAAGGCGCCGGTCTCGGTGAGCCGCTGCTCGCCCTCGACCTGCGCGATGCCGAAGTCGGTGAGGACGACCCGGTCGTCCCGCCCGAGCAGGACGTTGTCCGGCTTGACGTCGCGGTGGAGTACACCCGCACCGTGGGCGGCGTTCAGCGCGCCGAGGACGGCGAGGCCGATCCTGGCCGCCTCGCGCGGGTCGAGGGTCCCCTCCTGAAGACGGTCGCCGAGCGACTGGCCGCTGACCAGTTCCATGACGATCCACGGCTTGCCGTCCTCGACGACCACATCGTGCACGGTGACGACGCTGGGGTGCTCGATGCGGGCGGCGGCACGCGCCTCGCGCTGCATGCGCAGATAGACGACGGCCCGCTCGCGTTCCCCGAGGTGGTCCGGCACCCGCGGTTCCTTGACGGCCACGTCACGGTCCACGATGTCGTCGTGGGCCCGCCAGACCGTGCCCATGCCACCGTGCCCGAGGCGCCCGACGAGCCGGTAGCGGCCCCCGACGACCCGGTTCGGCGCACCCTCGGGAGCCCGCTCGGTGACGGTCGGGGTGGGCGCGGGCGCGCCGGGAGGTTCCGGGAAGGCGGACTGTTCGGGGAGACCCGGCTGTCCGCGTACGGGACCCGGCGGCTCCTGCGGAGCGTGCGGCGGCCGGAGCCCGTAGCTCGTGGGCTCGTTCGCCCGTCCCCCATCATTGGTCATGTCCTCATCCTGTAGGAAGCGCACAGGGTGTGACCACCGGGTCGGAACAGAGGGTGCAGAGCCGTGACAGTCGCCGCGGGGGTGACCGGTCGTCAGTCCGTGGACTCCGGGGGCTTCCAGCTGCGCAGCATCGTCTCGAAGCGGTCCCGGCTCTCGGCCCAGTCCTCCTCGGGCCCCGTCATGTAGATCGCGTACTCCGGGCCGCCCGTCTCACCGAAGTACATCTGGTCGATCCCGTGGCGCGGCCCCGGATGGTCCTTGGACTCGAGCCAGGTGAACTCCCAGAGGGAGCCCGGCCGGTCCCTGAAGGTGTTCGAGTGCAGGGTCAGCCGGTCGTAGCCCGGCAGCCGCTCGGAGAGGTCCTTCTCGATGCTCAGCATGTGCATGTACGAGTTGTCGAAGTCGGGCTTCGGATCGAGGCTGATCCGGATGCGGTGCGCCCCGTTGTCCGGGGTGTAGTCGATCTGGTTGCCGTCCGTCTGCCGCGTCCAGCCCTCGGGCACGGCGAGAGTGAAGCCCTCGGGGTCGTGGACCCGTGTCCAGCCGTCGGGTATGTCCTTCGGGCCGGGCTGCGCATCCTCGGACGGCGTCGACGGGCCGGGCGACGACGGACCGGCGGTTGTCCCGGTGCCGGAGCTGCCGTTCCCCTTCCTGCCTTCGTCGCCCGCGTACTTCATGGCCACCAGGCCCGCGGCCCCGCCGATCAGCGCGGCGACGGCGATGACCAGCAGCGCCGTACGCCACCTGCCCCGGCTGCGGCGGACCGCGGGCGCGGGGGTGTACGGCTGCGCGAGGACGTGCGGCTGCGCGGCCTCCGGCCCGGCCGGGGGCTGTGCGGGCTGCGCGAGACGGGCCGTCGACCCGTCAGGGACGAAGGCGCGCAAGTCGTCCTCGGACACCCGCTGGGTCGGCACGTACGCCTGCGCCGTGAGGGACTTGCGTCCCTCCATCGCCTCCAGCAGCATCCGTTCCGTCTCGGCGGCCGTCGGCCGGTCCGCGGGGTCCTTCCGCAGCAGTGCCGTGATCACGGGCGCCAGCGCCCCGCCGCGCTCCGGCGGGGGTGGTTCCTCCGTGACCACGGCCTGCATCGTGGAGATCGGGGACGTACGGCGGAACGGTGAGCGCCCTTCCACAGCGGTGTAGAGCGTGGCGCCCAGCGACCAGAGGTCGGAGGCCGGGCCGGGGTCGCCGCCGCGTACCCGTTCGGGCGCCAGGTAGTCGATGGAGCCCACCAGTTCACCGGTCCTGGTGATGGTGGAGTCGCCCTCGATCGCGGCGATCCCGAAGTCGGTCAGCAGCACCTGTCCGTCCCGGGCGAGCAGGACGTTGCCCGGCTTGACGTCCCGGTGCAGCACCCCGGCGCTGTGTGCGGCCCGCAGCGCGCTCAGTACGTGGAGACCGATCCTGGCCGCCTCGCGCGGCTCGAGCTCACCGGTCTCCTTCGTCGCGTCGGCGAGCGAGGGCCCGTCGACGTACTGCATGACGATCCAGGGGCGCTTGTCGTACTCGATGACGTCGTGGACCGTGACGACCCCGGGATGGGTGATGCGGGCGGCAGCGCGCGCTTCCTTCTGCGTGCGGGCGTGCAGCACGGCCCGGTCCGCCTCGGCGGCGTACAGCCCGGCGGTCAACTCCTTGACGGCGACGGTCCGGTGGAGCACCTCGTCATGGGCGCGCCACACCTTGCCCATACCGCCGCGGCCCAGGACGTCGCCGAGCCGGTACCGTCCCGCCAGTACGATTCCCGAGTCCGTGCCCTGCGCATGTTCCACGTGTGTCCCCGCCCCATTCCTTCGAATGACAGGTTACGGAGGGGAGGCAGCGCCACGGAACCTCGCACCGCGGCACGAGACCGCACTGTGATGCTTGTCGCGCTCTGCCGCGGGGTCAGGAACCCACGCGGTAGGAGGAGATGGCCTGCTCGTAGACGTCGGAGACCTTGTCGCGCTCGTTCGACGGGCCGATGACCTGGATGATGTGGTACCTGCCGCTCACGATCATGACGAGGTTGCGGACGTAGACCTCGCGGCCACCGCTCTCCTGCCAGGTGAACTGCCCCTCGGCCATGGCCTGCCGGCCCACATCGACCCGGCGCATGCCCGTGGACGTCGCCCAGCTGGACTCCCGGAAGGGCTGCAGCTCCGGTTCCCTGCTGCGCTGATAGTCCAGCGGATCACTGCCGTTGGCCTTGACGGTGTCGCGGCCGGGCACGATCAGCACGCTGAACCCGTCGCTGCCGTACCGGATCTGCCGGTCGGCGTTGGCCGGGCTGCGCTGCCAGTCCTTGGGCACACCGATCTCGAAGCCTTCGGCGTCCTTGCGCAGCGCATAGCCCGGAGCGAGCGCGACGGCCGAACGGCTGCTCTGCGGCTTCTCCGAGCCGGAGGACGCGGAGGGCGCCGACTCCCCGGCCGAGGCACTCGGTTCGGGTTCCGGCTCCGCGGGCGCAGCGGAGCCGGAGGGCTGTCCCTGCGACCCCGTGTCCGTACCGCCGTCGGACCCGGCCTTGGGCATGAACATCACGGCGTAGGCCACCGCGGCGGCCATCGCCAGCAGGATCAGGACCAGCAGCAGCCGTCCCAGCCGCCTCGGCGGCCTGCCACCGGGCCGCCGGCCGGGCTGCGGCTCGCGCAGCACCCTGGGGCCCTTGGGTTCGCGCGGTGGGCGCGGCGGCTTCTTCGCGTATTCCGGCTCGTGGACGGGCTGCTTCTCGTACCGCTGCGGCTTGCCCTGGCGGTGGCGGCCGTGCGCCGACCCGCGGCCCCGGCGCCTGCGCACCAGCTCACCCCGTCGGCGTACGACGGGGAGGCGGGTGGCGTCCGCCGGCGGCAGCGGCACGACGTCGTTGCCCGCCTCGGGCTCGGGCGCCGACCGCACGAGGGAGCGCAGCCAGCCGCGCAGCTCCTCGAAGTCGGGCCGCTCCGTGGGGTCCTGACGCAGCAGTGACTCGACGACGGGGCGGAGCGGGCCGCACTCCTCCGCGAAGGCGGGCGGCTCGCCGCAGACCATCTGGACGAGCTCGGCCGCGTTCTCCTCGGGGTACGGGGCGTGGCCCTGTACGGCGCGGTAGAGCAGGGCGCCCAGAGCCCACAGGTCGGTGGACGGGCCGATGGGCGGGGCCAGCTGCCAGTTGTCGTGGACGGGGCCCGCCTGCTCCGGCGCCCATCGCTCGGTGACGGCGCCGACGACGGCGATACGGGCCTGCCGGGCGCGTTCGGCTGCGAGGGGGGTGGCGGGGCCGCGGTAGGCGGGGGTGCTGCCGCCGCCCGCGACGACCTCGTCCCAGCCGCCAAAGGACGCCTGTGCGGCCACCGGCTGCGGCAGACGGTCCTGCCGGGCTGCGGGAACGGCGGGGCCGCTGCCCAGGCGCCGCGAGTCGGCGCGCAGCGCGTCCTCCCCGGATCCGCCCGAACCGCCTGCGGGAACCGGGCGGCCCGCGCCGGGTCCGTCGCCCCAGGTGCCGGCGAGGTGGACCCGCCGGGGACCGCCGGCGTAACCACCGGGACCCTCGTCGTCCTCGTCGTCCTCGTCGTCGTACGGGTCGTAGGTGTCGTCGGCCGCCCGGCCCCAGGTGCCGGCCGGCTGCGGAGGGCCGATGGCGGGAGGAACAGCCGTCTCCCCACCGCCTGCGCCCGCCTCGTCACGGCCGCGCTGCTGGTCCTCGTTGACCCGGGCCGCGGCGCGGGCGCCCGCCCGGTAGGCGGCGATGGCCCCGGCACGGGCGGCGCGCAGCTGCGCGGCGCTTCCGGCGCCGGGTTCCGCCACGGGCACGGCGGGACGGGCCGGCCGCGGGACGAGCTCCTGCCCGTGCCGGTCCGCGCCCAGGTCCGCTTCCCCGGCCGGCGGAGCCGCCGCCTCGATCTCCGCGGGGCCGCGCGAGGCCGGCACCCCGGCGGCGGACGGCCCTTCCGGGGAGGGCGGGGAGGGCGGAGCGAACTCGGAGGGCGGGGCGAACTGCTGGGGCGGGGCGAACTCGGAGGGCGGCTCGTACGGGCCGGTGGGGCCCGACTCGACCGCCGGTGCCCCGTAGGTGTTCTCGTCGTCGGGCTGCGGTGCGGGGACGTACCCGCACAGCGCCTCCTCGGCCGCGCCCGCGGCCAGCCCCGTCAGCACGACACGGCCGTCGTCGCAGACCAGTACCGTGCGCACGGTGATGTTGCGGTGGGTCCAGCCGTGGGCGTGCAGCACCCGCAGCGCCGTCAGCACATCGGAGCCGATCTCGGCGGCCCGGTACGGGTTGAGGGGCCGCTCGGCGAGAAGGGCCGCGAGCGGGCGCGCGGCGACCAGTTCACTCACTATCCAGAGGGAACCCGCCTCGGCGAACACGTCGAAGACCTGGTCCAGGCGCGGATGGTCGGGCACCTGGGCCGCCGCCTGGGCGGCCTCGATCGCCCTGCGGACCGCGGGGTCCGTGGAGCGCCGCACCGTACGCCCGGTGGCGCGCCTGGCCGCCGAGGGCAGCCCGTCGGCGTCGAGCACTTCCGCGTCCACGACCTCCGGCAACGGCACCTGCCGGACCAGGACTTCCTGCCCGCTGTACGTGTCGAACGCCCGGGTCTCGACCAGTTCGTACGCATCGGACGGGGGCAGCGGAAGGCGGTAGCGGTCGGCAAGTACCCGACCCGCATAGTCGTCCACGACGCCTCCCCAGAGCGCGCTGTCCCCCGGTCACGGAGACCGCATAATCAGTCAATTGCGGTCACTTGCTGTGCAATTGACCCATGATCCCGGCTGCGTACGGTCCACGGCCTCTCACGATACGTGGCAACGCGCGGCGGTGCGGCCGGGTCGGGGCAACCCGGCCGTTCCGTTCGGCGGCGGACCGGTCAGTCGGTGGGCTTGAACGTGGCGAACGCCGTCTCCCGCAGCGCGGTGCACTCCGCGCCGTCCCACTCGCTCTCCTTGCAGCTGATCATGATCGAGTAGCCGTGGGTGGCGTCGGCCTTGAACCCGCGGTTGAGCACCCGGACCCGCATGCCCTGCTGGGTACGCACGAACTCCCAGTCCGCGACGGTCGGGTAGCCGTTGAACTCGACCTTCTTTATGCCGATGTGCTTGTAGCCCTTGCTGAGGGCCTTGGTGGTGGCCACGGCCGCCGTCCAGGCAGCTGCCGCGTCGTCCTTCGGGGAGGCGTTGTAGTCGACCTGGACACGCGGGAAGCCGCCGTCGGCGTTGTAGATGCGGCCCGAGTTCCTTCCCGCTATGACGTCGCGCTTGAAGCTCTCGGGCATCGCCATGCTGAAGTGGAACTGCCGGTCGGTGACCTGCTTGAAGCCTGCGGGCACGGCGTCCGGGGCCGGTGCGCCGGTCTCCGGATCGGGCGACGGTTCGGCCGTCGCCTCGCCCTGCCCCTCCTTCTGGCCCTCGTCGTCCTTACCGCTGCCCTTGCCCTTGCCCGAGTCGGTGGCGCTGTCACCACCGGCGGCGGCACCGGCCGACGCGGCCTTGTCGCCGCCGCCGCCCGTGCCACTGCCCTTGTTGTCCTTGTCGCCGTCGCCCAGGGTGAGCGCGAGGACCGTGCCGAGGACGGCGAGCACGACGACACCGGCGATGACCGCCAGGGTGCGACGCGGCACGACGTCCGTGATCGAGGCACGGGCCGGTGCGGCGGACGGGCCTCCGGGGCGGTGCGGCGGTACGGCGGGCCCGGAGGCCGACGCCGTGGCGGTACCCCCCGCGGACGGAACGGACGGCGCCTGCGTGGGCGCCGGAGGAACAGCCGTGCCCGCGGCCGCTGCCGCCGCCGGAGCCTTCGCGTTCCGTACGGACCTCAGCGCACCGCGCAGCCGGTCCCGCGCACTCTCTCCCGGACCGCTCGCGGTCGTGGCCGCGTCACCGGCCGGGGGCGCCGTACCGGTGGAACCGCCCGACGCCGTGCCTGCTGCCGTGCCCGCTGCCGCCGCGGACGCCGCTGCCGCGCCGGACGCCTTCTTGCTTCCGCTCTTCGTGCCGACGATTCCGGGCAGCGCCATGACCTGCGTGGAATCGGCCGGCGGGGGCACCGGACGCTCCGGCTGCTCCGGAGCATTGATCACATCGGTGAGCAGGGCTCGCGCCCCGGCGTCGTCGAGCCGCTGCTCGGGGTCCCTGGCCAGCAGGCCGTAGATGACCTCCTCCAGCGGGCCCGCGTTCTTGGGCGGGTCGAGCGGTTCCGTCATCACCGCCGTGAGCGTGGCGATGGCCGAGCCCTTGTCGTACGGAGGGCAGCCCTCGACGCTCGCGTACAGCAGTCCGCCGAGCGACCACAGGTCGGCGGGCGGGCCGGGCTTGTGCCCGCGGGCACGCTCCGGCGAGATGTACGAGGGAGCACCGACGAGCATGCCCGTCGAGGTGACGGAAGGGTCGCCCTCGACCTGGGCGATGCCGAAGTCGGTGAGCACGACCCGGCCGTCGTCGGAGATCAGCACGTTGGACGGCTTCACATCGCGGTGCAGGATGCCCTCGCGATGCGCCGACCGCAGCACGTCGAGGATGGCCAGACCGACCTCCGCGGCGCGCCTCGGCGTCAGCGTCCCGTCCTCACGGATGGCCTCGGCGAGCGACTTGCCCTCGATGAGCTCCATGACGATCCACGGCCGGTCGTCCTCGTCGACCACGTCGTAGACGGTCACGGCACTGTTGTTGCGAATCCTTGCGATCGCCTTCGCCTCACGCAGGGTGCGCGTGATCAGACGGCGCTTCTCGTCGTCGTCGATGGCCGAGGGGAACCGCAGTTCCTTGACCGCGACCGTGCGGCCCAGCGTCTCGTCGGCAGCACGCCAGACCGTGCCCATGCCGCCCCGGCCGAGCACCGCCCCGAGCCGGTACCGCCCCGCGAGAAGACGTCCGTCCTTGTCCCCTTGGGGCTCCCGTGACTGCTCCGCCTCCGACATGCGTCCCCTCTGCGATCAACCCGCCCTGGCAGAGCGTTCATTGTCCCTCACCCCGGGACCGGCCATGGTGCCGGGTCCTTGGTCAGCCATGATGTGGCCGGAGGAAGGAGCCCCCTGCCATGCCGACACTCAGGGAGATACTCGCCGCCCCGGTGGTGCTGACCCTGCTCGCCCTGGGAACGTCGAGCCTGCCCAGCGAACCACACCTCACGCCCGCATCCTCCTACCTTCCCCGGCTCGTCGTCGAGGGCGACGCCCCCGCGGTGGCCTTTCTGTCCCGTCGCGACTCCCCCGCGCCACGGGACACCTACCGCTCCGCCGGACCCGGAATCCGGCCCGGCGACCGCTTCCGGGCAGGCAGCGTCACGAAGACGTTCGTCGCGACGGTGGTCCTCCAACTCGCCGGGGAAGGCGCGCTGCAGCTGTCGGACACCGTGGACACGCATCTGCCGGGCCTGATACGCGGGCACGGCAACGACGGACGCCGCATCACCCTGCGCGCCCTGCTGACCCACACCAGCGGTCTCTACGACTACACCGAGGCGCTGCCCGCCACCGACCCCGCCGTCACCGGCGCGGCCGGTCCGTCCGCGCAGCCCCTCACACCGGGCAACGCGGTCCGCACCGCCCTGACCCGCCCCCCGGTGTCGGCGCCCGGCACGTACGCGTACTCCAACACCAATTACGTGCTGCTCGGCCTGGTCGTTCAGCGCGTCACCGGGCACCCGTACTCCACCGAGATACAGCGCCGCGTCCTCACCCCCCTGCGGCTGACCGGCACCTCGTTCCCCGGGGCCCGGGGA
The DNA here is from genome assembly GCF_042796085.1 of Streptomyces sp. NPDC056452. Lineage (NCBI taxonomy): Bacteria > Bacillati > Actinomycetota > Actinomycetes > Kitasatosporales > Streptomycetaceae > Streptomyces > Streptomyces sp. NPDC056452. The sequence continues at coordinate 143,302 of NZ_JBHTRI010000013.1, read as the reverse complement.
ACCCTCCCCTCCCCGCACTCCCGCGGCTACCACCGCTCCCCCGGTGACGGCACGCTGCGCGATGTCACCCGGGCCGGCCCGCGGACGGCGGGCGCGGCCGGGGAGATGGTCTCCACGCTCGCCGACCTGACCCGCTTCCACGCGGCCCTGCTGGGCGGCCGCCTGCTGCCGCCCGCCCAGCTGGCCACGCTGCTCAACACCCGTACGGCACACGGCGTGTACGCCATGGGCATCTATCCGCAGAAGCTCTCGTGCGGCACCACCGTCTGGGGGCACAACGGGCACATCACCGGAAGCTACGTACGGGCCGCCGCGACGCGCGACGGCCGGCACGTCTTCGTCTTCCGGGCGAACACGGACATGCTGTCCGATCCGGACCTCGAACCTGCCCTGCTGGAGGCCGAGTTCTGCCGGGTCCGGACCGGCGGCCCCGCGTGACCCCGACAAGGGGGTCCTAGATCGGGACGATGTCCGGCGCCCCCAGCCGAGCCGCGTCCGCGGTCAGGTCGTCCGGCTGGCGCTGCGACTCCCGTTCCGCTTCCACCCGCTTGCGGTAGTGCTCCACCTCCCGCTCGACCTGGTCCGTGTCCCAGCCCAGCACCGGCGCCATCAGGTCCGCGCACTCGCGCGCACAGCGGGTGCCCCGGTCGAACGTCTCGATGGAGATCCGGGTGCGCCGCGTCAGTACGTCGTCGAGGTGGCGGGCGCCCTCGTGCGAGGCGGCGTAGACGACCTCGGCCCGCAGGTAGTCCTCGGCGCCGGCCAGCGGTTCCCCCAGCGACGCGTCGTCCGCGACCAGGTCGAGCAGTTCCTCGGCCATCGAGCCGTAGCGGTTGAGCAGGTGTTCCACCCGGGCGACATGGAGGCCGGTCCGGGCGGCGATCCTCGCCCGCGCGTTCCACAGGGCCCGGTAGCCCTCGGCTCCCAGCAGCGGGATGTCCTCCGTGACGCATTCGGCGACCCGCTGGTCCAGCCCGTGCACCGCCTCGTCCACCGCGTCCTTCGCCATCACCCGGTAGGTCGTGTACTTGCCTCCTGCGACGACGACGAGCCCCGGCACCGGGTGCGCCACCGTGTGCTCGCGCGACAGCTTGCTCGTCGCATCGGACTCACCGGCCAGCAGGGGCCGCAGCCCCGCATAGACACCCTGGACGTCGTCCCTGGTCAAAGGGGTGTTCAGGACGGAATTGACGTGTTCGAGCAGATAGTCGATGTCGGCGCTGGACGCGGCCGGGTGCGCCTTGTCCAGGTCCCAGTCGGTGTCCGTCGTGCCGATGATCCAGTGCCGCCCCCACGGGATCACGAACAGCACGGACTTCTCGGTCCGCAGGATCAGCCCGGTCGAGGAGTGGATGCGGTCCTTGGGTACGACCAGATGGATGCCCTTCGACGCCCGGACGTGGAACTGTCCGCGCTCACCGATGAGCGCCTGGGTGTCGTCCGTCCACACACCGGTCGCGTTGACCACCTGTTTGGCCCTGACCTCGTACTCCCCGCCGCCCTCGACGTCCTGCACCCGGGCGCCGACCACCCGCTCGCCCTCGCGGAGGAAGCCGATCACCCGCGCCCTGTTCGCCACGTGCGACCCGTAGCCCGCGGCGGTGCGCACGAGCGTCGCCACGAAGCGGGCGTCGTCCATCTGGGCGTCGTAGTACTGCAGGGCGCCGACGAGAGCGTCCTTCTTCAGGGCGGGCGCGACCCGCAGGGCACGACGGCGCGAGAGATGCCGGTGCACGGGCAGGCCCCTGCCGTGCCCGGAGGACACCGACATCGCGTCGTAGAGCGCGACGCCCGAGCCGGCGTACAGCCGCTCCCACCCCTTGTGCTGCAACGGATAGAGGAACGGAACGGGCTTCACCAGGTGCGGGGCCAGCCGCTCCAGGAGCAGACCGCGCTCCTTCAGCGCCTCCCGTACGAGCGCGAAGTCCAGCATCTCCAGATAACGCAGCCCGCCGTGGATCAGCTTGCTCGACCTGCTGGAGGTCCCGGACGCCCAGTCGCGCGCTTCGACGAGCCCGGTCGAGAGTCCTCTGGTGGCCGCGTCCAGCACGGTCCCGGCGCCGACCACGCCCGCTCCCACGACCAGTACGTCCAGTTCGCGCTCGGCCATCGCGGCGAGCGCCGCGGTGCGCTCCGCGGGTCCCAGTGTCGCTGTCCTCACTGCTGCCTCCCGGTAGATCGGGGTGGTCCGGCACGGGAGCGGGGACCGGCCGCCAGGCCGGGCACCCGTGCCCACCACTCGATTCTGTCCGCGGTCCACGACTTCAGCCACCGCCTGTGGACAACACCCGGTCGACGAGAGTCACAGAATGCGACATATAGGTCATATTTACGCCTAGTCTGACATTGCGCTGTCCCCAGCAGTTGCACTTTCTGTCTTCTTGGTCTTAGGGAAGGACGGCCCTCGACATGCCCGCCGACCTCGCTGTCATCGGACTCGGTCACCTAGGCCTGCCCCTCGCCCAAGCAGCCGTCGCCGCCGGGATCCACACCGTCGGCTACGACACCGATCCCCGCCCCTACGCCGAACTCTCCGCGGGCCGTACACCGGTCGAGGGATCCCTCAGCGCCTCCGACATCCGGCGGATGCTCTCGGGTGGATTCCGGCCCACCGCCGACCCGGCCGAGCTGGGCCGGGTCCGTACCGCCGCGATCTGCGCCCCCACACCGCTGGGTCCCGACCGCACCCTCGACCTCGGCGCCGTGACCGACGCGGCCCGCGCCCTCGCCGCCCGGCTGCGCCCGCACACCACCGTGCTGCTGGAATCGGCCGTGCCCCCCGGGACCACCGAGAACGTCGTGCGGCCGCTCCTGGAGGAGGGATCGGGCCTGCGCGCCGGACGCGATTTCCACCTGGCACACTCCCCCGGCCGTCTCGACCCCGGCAACCGGACCCATGTCTTCGCCAACACCCCCAAGGTCATCGGCGGCCTCACCCCCGCCTGCACGGAGTCCGCCGCCGCCTTCTACGGACGGCTCACCGACAAGGTCGTCCGGGCCCGCGGGCCGCGCGAGGCCGAGATGACGAAGGTCCTCGAGACCAACTTCCGGCACGTCAACATCGCCCTGGTCAACGAGATGGCGGTGCTCTGCCACGATCTCGGAGTCGACCTCTGGGACGTCATCCGGTGCGCCGAGACGAAGCCCTTCGGCTTCCAGCCGTTCCGCCCCGGCCCCGGCGTCGGCGGCCACGGCGCCCCCGTGGACCCCGGCTACCTCCCGTACAACAGCCGCACCCCGGGCCACCCGCTGCGCATGGTCTCGCTCGCCCAGGAGATCAACGACCGGATGCCGAGTTACGTGATCCAGCGCTGCGCCACCCTGCTGAACGAGCACGGCAAGTCCGTCCGGGGCGCGCGGGTGCTGCTGCTCGGCGTCACGTACAAGCCGGACCTCGCCGACCAGGAGGCCTCCCCCGCCCGGGAGATCGCGACCCGGCTGATGGACATGGGTGCCCAGATCGGCTACCACGACCCGCACGTCCTGGACTGGCGCGTGCGCGAACTGCCTGTTCCGCGCGCCGACTCGCTGTACGAGGCCGCCGCGGGCGCCGATCTGACGGTGCTGCTCCAGCACCACCGCACGTACGACCTCCAGGGCCTCGCCGTGAAGGCCCAACTCCTCCTGGACACCCGGGGAGCCACCCCGGCAGGAGCCGCACACCGGCTCTAGGAAATGGTCCACCGGCCAGTCCCCGCAAAGGATTCCGGTGGGCCATGTCGGTGCGGACTGCTAGCCTGCGGCGTCACATCTCGCACAGTCGTGCGCATCCGTCCCAGGGGGAACAACCATCATGAGCCAGCCCGTGCAGCCGCCGAACCCGCCGCAGCAGCCCTACGGCGGCCAGCCTGCCGACGGCAACCCGTACGCGGCGCAGCAGCAGCCCGGCGCCCCGACCGGCAACCCGTACGCGGGCCAGCAGCCCGGGGCCCCGACCGGCAACCCGTTCGGGGGCCAGCAGCCCGGCCAGTTCGGCGGCGGCGCCCCGTTCGCTCCCGTCGCGCCGCTCCGCAACAACGTCGGCCTCGGCGTGCTGGCCGCCCTCGGCACCGCGATCGTCGCCGCGATCCTCTACGGCGTGATCGCCGGCGCCATCGAGCGCGAGGTCGGTTACGCGGCTGTCGGTGTCGGCTTCCTCGTCGGCTTCGCGGCGAGCAAGGTCGGCGGGTCCAACCCGGGTGTCCTCGTCTCCAGCGCGGCCTTCTCCCTCGGCGGCGTCTTCCTCGGCCAGCTCATCGGGATGTCCGTGGTCCTGGCGGACGCTCTCGGCGTGGGCTTCTCCGAGGTCTTCTTCGAGCACTTCAGCGATGTGCTGGACATCTGGAAGGAGGAGGCCGACTTCATGACGTACCTCTTCCTCGCCCTGGGTCCGGTCGCCGCCTTCGGTGGCGCCAGGAAGGCCGGCTGACCAGCGGCACGGCATACGGGAGGGCCCGGACCACCGAGGTGGTCCGGGCCCTCCCGTATGCGTACCCGAAGGGGCGTCAGCGGCGGTGCTGCGAGTCCGCCACCGTCACCTCGACGCGCTGGAACTCCTTGAGGTCGCTGTAGCCCGTGGTGGCCATCGCCCGGCGCAGCGCGCCGAAGATGTTCATCGAGCCGTCGGGGTTGTGCGAGGGTCCGGTCAGGACCTCCTCCGTCGTGCCGACGGAGCCCAGGTCGACCAGCTTGCCGCGCGGCACGTCCTCGTGGACGGCCTCCATGCCCCAGTGCCGGCCGCGGCCGGGCGCGTCCGTCGCACGGGCCAGCGGGGAGCCCATCATCACGGCGTCCGCACCGCAGGCGATCGCCTTGGGCAGGTCGCCGGACCAGCCGACACCGCCGTCGGCGATCACGTGCACGTACCGGCCGCCGGACTCGTCCATGTAGTCGCGGCGGGCCCCGGCCACGTCGGCGACCGCGGTCGCCATCGGGACCTGGATGCCGAAGACGTTGCGCGTGGTGTGCGCGGCGCCGCCGCCGAAGCCGACGAGGACACCGGCCGCGCCGGTGCGCATCAGGTGCAGGGCCGCGGTGTACGTGGCACAGCCGCCGACGATCACCGGGACGTCCAGCTCGTAGATGAACTGCTTCAGGTTGAGCGGCTCGGCCGCGCCGGAGACGTGCTCGGCGGAGACCGTCGTACCGCGGATGACGAAGATGTCCACGCCCGCGTCGACCACGGCCTTGGAGAACTGCGCGGTGCGCTGCGGCGAGAGCGCCGCAGCGGTGACGACACCGGAGTCGCGCACCTCCTTGATGCGCTGCCCGATCAGCTCCTCCTGGATGGGGGCGGAGTAGATCTCCTGGAGCCGCGGGGTGGCGGTCTCCACGGGCATCTCGGCGATCTCGTCGAGGAGCGGCTGCGGGTCGGCGTGCCGGGTCCACAGCCCCTCGAGGTTGAGGACGCCGAGGCCGCCCAGCTCACCGATGCGGATGGCGGTCTGCGGGGAGACCACCGAGTCCATGGGAGCGGCCAGGAAGGGCAGCTCGAAGCGGTAGGCGTCGATCTGCCAGGCGATCGAGACCTCCTTCGGGTCACGGGTACGACGGCTCGGTACGACAGCGATGTCGTCGAACGCGTATGCACGCCGGCCGCGCTTGCCGCGCCCGATCTCGATCTCAGTCACGATGGTGTGGCCTTTCCTCTACGTCTGCGCTGACCAGTATCCCCGACACACACATGAGGGGCGGTTCCGGGAACCCCGGACCGCCCCTCACCTGCGCTGATGCGTTACTTCCTGCTGTAGTTCGGCGCTTCGACCGTCATCTGGATGTCGTGCGGGTGGCTCTCCTTGAGACCCGCCGAGGTGATCCGTACGAAACGGCCGTTCGCCTGGAGCTCCGGGACCGTCCGGCCGCCGACGTAGAACATCGACTGGCGCAGACCACCGGTGAGCTGGTGGACGACCGCGGACAGCGGGCCGCGGTAGGGGACCTGGCCCTCGATGCCCTCGGGAACCAGCTTCTCGTCGGAGGCGACGCCCTCCTGGAAGTAGCGGTCCTTGGAGTACGAGCGCTGGTCGCCCCGCGTCTGCATCGCGGCGAGTGAACCCATGCCGCGGTACGACTTGAACTGCTTGCCGTTGATGAACATCAGCTCGCCCGGGGACTCCTCGCAGCCCGCGAGCAGCGAGCCCAGCATCACGGTGTCCGCGCCGGCGACCAGGGCCTTGGCGATGTCGCCGGAGTACTGCAGGCCGCCGTCGCCGATGACCGGGACGCCGGCCGCCTTGGCGGCGAGCGAGGCCTCGTAGATCGCGGTGACCTGCGGGACGCCGATACCGGCGACCACACGCGTGGTGCAGATCGAGCCGGGTCCGACGCCGACCTTGATGCCGTCGACTCCCGCGTCGATCAGTGCCTGGGCGCCGTCACGGGTGGCGATGTTGCCGCCGATGACGTCGACCCCGCTCGCGTTCGACTTGATCTTGGCGACCATGTCGCCGACGAGACGGGAGTGGCCGTGCGCGGTGTCCACGACGATGAAGTCGACACCGGCCTCGGCGAGCGCCTGCGCCCGCTCGAAGGCGTCGCCCGCGACACCGACGGCGGCGCCGACGAGCAGCCGGCCCCCCTTGTCCTTCGCGGCGTTCGGGTACTTCTCGGCCTTGACGAAGTCCTTGACGGTGATGAGGCCCTTGAGGACCCCGGCGTCGTCGACCAGCGGAAGCTTCTCGATCTTGTGGCGGCGGAGCAGCTCCATGGCGTCCACGCCGGAGATGCCCACCTTGCCCGTGACCAGCGGCATCGGCGTCATGACCTCGCGCACCTGGCGCGAGCGGTCCGGCTCGAAGGCCATGTCCCGGTTGGTGACGATGCCGAGCAGCCTGCCCGCCGCGTCGGTGACCGGCACGCCGCTGATGCGGAACTTGGCGCACAGGGCGTTGGCCTCGTGCAGTGTCGCGTCCGGGTGCACCGTGATCGGGTCGGTGACCATGCCGGACTCGGAGCGCTTCACCAGGTCGACCTGGTTGGCCTGGTCGGCGATGGAGAGATTGCGGTGCAGAACACCCGCGCCGCCCTGCCGGGCCATGGCGATCGCCATGCGTGCCTCGGTGACCTTGTCCATCGCTGCGGAGAGCAGCGGGATGTTCACCCGCACGTTCTTCGAGATGTGCGAGGAGGTATCGATCTGATCGGGCGCCATGTCGGACGCGCCGGGCAGCAGCAGCACGTCGTCGTATGTCAGCCCGAGCGTCGCGAATTTCTCGGGCACTCCGTCGACGTTTGCAGTCATGACACCTTCCCCAAATGGCCTTGATCGGTGCGGATGTCCATGCTAACGGGCTCGCGGGGTGTCTCATTCCACGATCAAGATCACCTGGCGGTTTCGTGGCTTCGTACAGAACGGCAGGTGCCGTCCCGTCCCGCCTCGACTACTGCCCCGCGAGTGCCCTCAGCCTGCTCAGCGCACGGTGCTGGGCGACCCGCACCGCACCCGGGGACATCCCCAGCATCTGTCCGGTCTCCTCCGCGGTCAGTCCGACCGCGACCCGCAGGACCAGCAGCTCGCGCTGGTTCTCCGGGAGGTTGGCGAGAAGCTTCTTCGCCCAGGCGGCATCGCTGCTGAGCAGCGCACGCTCCTCCGGGCCGAGCGAGTCGTCGGGCCGCTCCGGCATCTCGTCGGAGGGCACGGCCGTCGATCCGGGGTGCCGCATCGCGGCACGCTGGAGGTCGGCGACCTTGTGGCCCGCGATGGCGAAGACGAAGGCTTCGAAGGGTCTGCCGGTGTCCTTGTACCGCGGCAGCGCCATCAGCACTGCGACACACACCTCCTGCGCCAGGTCCTCCACGAAGTGGCGAGCATCACCGGGCAGCCGGTTCAGCCGGGACCTGCAGTACCGCAGGGCGAGGGGGTGGACATGGGCCAGCAGATCGTGAGTGGCCTGTGCGTCGCCGTCGACGGCACGGTGCACCAGAGCACCGATCACCGTCGTCTCGTCGTCGCGCATCGGACCATGGTGCCCTGACGCCTTCCGATCCGCGGCATCGCGTCCTGAGTTGTGCACCGAAGCGTTATGAGCGGGTGCGCCGGATGTCATGTCCTGCGCCCTCCCCTTCCGCTCGACCGAATCGTTCCCGAGGAACTCCACATCTCAAGGATGCGTCATCGGCCGGGAAGCGTCACGCACCGCTGGTGGGGAGGGCCCGGCCGCAGGTCCGCCGCCACCGTCGTCCCGTCCGCGGGTGGGCGGACGGGATCGTCACGGCTACCGGCCGCGCCGCGGCATCAGCGGACCAGACCCCAGCGGAAGCCGAGCGCCACGGCGTGGGCACGGTCCGAGGCGCCGAGCTTCTTGAACAGCCGCCTGGCGTGGGTCTTCACGGTGTCCTCGGAGAGGAACAGCTCACGGCCGATCTCCGCGTTGGAGCGGCCGTGGCTCATGCCTTCGAGCACCTGGATCTCCCGCGCGGTGAGCGTGGGCGCGGCGCCCATCTCGGCGGACCGCAGCCGGCGCGGGGCGAGCCGCCACGTCGGATCGGCCAGCGCCTGGGTCACCGTCGCCCGCAGCTCGGCGCGCGAGGCGTCCTTGTGCAGATAGCCGCGGGCCCCGGCGGCGACCGCGAGAGCCACCCCGTCCAGGTCCTCGGCGACGGTCAGCATGATGATCCTGGCCCCGGGGTCCGCCGAGAGCAGCCGCCGGACCGTCTCCACACCCCCCAGACCGGGCATGCGTACGTCCATCAGAATCAAATCCGAACGGTCGGCTCCCCAGCGGCGGAGGACTTCCTCGCCGTTGGCCGCCGTCGTCACACGCTCGACGCCGGGCACGGTCGCAACCGCGCGACGGAGCGCTTCTCGGGCAAGCGGGGAGTCGTCGCAGACGAGGACGGATGTCATGACCGTCCTCCGCAGCTGATGCGCGTCACCTTGAGCCTCCAGGCTGATACAAGTCGTCACCTGTGCGGTTGACCCCCTCGGACATCTGCCCGAGCTCGTTGTCCGTCAACCGCCTCTGCCTTCCCAACGATGGTCACTCGAAAGAGTTACGGGTCGAAGGAACCGGTTCGGCACTCTAAGTGAGGGGCCGCGCACGGAGGAGAACGGCGCGGGATCATTCACCCGTCAACCGATCCCTCACTCCTCAGCATGCCCCATTTAGCGGGTTTTCTTCCCTTTTGCTGGCGTCTGTGGCTAGATTCGCAATCAGTCATATTTACATCTACTAACACCGTAGATGTACGGTCGGGACTCCGGTCACCGACGATCCATGACGGTCGAGGATGCCGTTTCCGACTCAGCAAGGTTTCGAGGGGACACGCAATGGCAGATTTCTCCCGCCTTCCCGGACCCAACGCAGATCTGTGGGACTGGCAGTTGCTGGCCGCCTGCCGTGGGGTCGACAGCTCACTGTTCTTCCACCCCGAAGGAGAACGCGGGGCGGCACGGAGCGCCCGCGAGACCTCGGCGAAAGAGGTCTGCATGCGCTGCCCGGTCCGCGCCGAGTGCGCGGCGCACGCCCTGGCGGTACGGGAGCCCTACGGCGTATGGGGCGGCCTGACCGAGGACGAGCGCGAGGAGCTCATGGGCCGCGCCCGCAACCGTCTGATCTCGGCCCACTCGGTCGCCACCCAGGGCCCCGGACACACCTGACACCCTCTACGGACCGGTCGGCGCAGAAACGTTTCTTCTCATCTGGCGCACCCCGCCGGACGCGGCGCACTTCGGCAGGCGCCGACCCGCTCAGCACAGGGGCGAGCCCTTTTCAGCGCGCGGCCGCCAGGGACAGCTGATCCAGGGTGGCCGCCACCGCCGGGACCCGGGCCAGGTCGGGCAGGGTCAGCGCGACGATCTCCCGCTCCACGGCGGGCTCCACCATGACGGTGCGGGCCCCCTTGGGGCGTACCGACTCGATCGCGAGCTCCGGCAGGACCGCGACGCCCAGCCCCGCCCCGACCAGGCCGATCACCGCCGGGTAGTCGTCCGTCGCGAAATCGATCCGGGGGGTGAATCCGGACGCCTCGCAGACCTCCACCAGCTGCCGTCGGCAGCGCGGGCAGCCCGCGATCCACGGCTCGTCGGCCAGCTCGCCGATGCCCACCGATTCGGCCCCCGCCAGCCGGTGCCCCTCGGGCACCAGGCCGATCAGCCGGTCCGCGAGCAGCGGGCGGACCACCAGGTCGTCCCACTCACCGCCGGGCACCCCGTAGCGGAACGCCAGCGCGATGTCGCAGTCCCCGTCGCGCAGCATCTCCACCGACCTCGGCGGCTCCGCCTCGACGAGCGAGACGCGGGTGCCGGGGTGCGCGGCGCGCAGGGCCGCGAGGGCGCCCGGCACGAGCGTGGAGCTCCCGCTCGGGAACGAGACGAGCCGGACCCGGCCGGCCCGCAGGCCGGCGATCGCGGCCACCTCCTCCTCCGCCGCGGTCAGGCCCGCGAGGATGCCGGACGCGTGGCGCACCAGCGCCTCACCGGCCTGGGTGAGCCTCATCTCGCGCCCCGTACGGATCAGCAGCGGGGTGCCCGCCGAGGACTCCAGGGCCTTCATCTGCTGGCTGACGGCGGGCTGGGTGCAGCCCAGGTCGCGCGCGGCGGCGGAGAACGAACCGGTGGTGGCCACGGCGCGCAGGACACGGAGATGACGGGCTTCGATCACCCCTCAACCATAAGCGAGTCTTGAGGGATCAGCCGATTTATCATGAACATCTTTGAGGGCCGAGTGGTTAGCGTGTACGCATGAAGCTGCTGACTGTGAATCTGGGACGCCCCAAGGCCTCCGAGCACACCCAGGGCCCCGACGGGCTCACGGGGATCGACAAGCGCCCGGCCGAAGGCCCCGTACAGGTCTGCGACCCCGGCCCCAGGGGCACCGGCGGAAGCGGTCTGGCCGGTGACACGGTCTGCGATCTGCGGTTCCACGGCGGCTCCGACCAGGCGGTGTACGCCTTCGCCCGCGAGGAGCTCGACACCTGGGAGAAGGAGCTGGGCCGCACCCTTCCCAACGGCACGTTCGGCGAGAACCTGACGACCCTCGGCCTGCCGGTGAGCACCGCCAGGATCGGGGAGCGCTGGCGGGTCGGCGGCGAGCTGCTGCTGGAGGTGACCTCGGGCCGCATTCCGTGCCGTACGTTCGCGGGTCACCTGGGCGAGAAGGGCTGGATCGGCCGGTTCACGCGTGAGGCGGCCACCGGCGCGTACCTGCGCGTGATCGAGCCGGGGACGATCCGTGCCGGGGACCCGGTCGCGATCGTGCACCGCCCGGACCACGAGGTCACCGCCGCCCTGCAGTTCCGTGCGGTCACGACCGAACGGGAGCTGCTGCCGCAGCTGTTGGCCGCCGGGGAGGCACTGCACCCGGAGGCGCTGCGCCAGGCGCGGGAGTACGTGGCGAAGCACGGGTCGTGACCATCCCCCGGGCGGATGAACGGCCCGCGGTCACCGGGCACTAACGTGCCGCGTATGACGACTGCACTGATTACGGGCGCGACGGCGGGGATCGGGGCCGCCTTCGCACGGCGGCTCGCGGGTGACGGGCACAATCTGGTGCTGGTGGCGCGTGACACCGAACGGCTGCGGGTCCAGGCCACGGAGCTGCACGACCGGCACGGCATCGAGGCCGAGGTCCTGAGGGCCGACCTGTCCACGGACTCGGGGATCGAGGCGGTCGAGGCGCGCCTGGGAGACCGTCAGAACTCCGTGGACCTGCTGGTCAACAACGCCGGGTTCGGCAACAAGGGCCGCTATCTGGACGTTCCCATGGCGGACGAGCTGACCATGCTGAAGGTGCACTGCGAGGCCGTGCTGCGGCTGACCTCGGCAGCGGCCGCCGGGATGCGGGAGCGCGGGCGCGGCGGGGTGGTCAACGTGGCCTCCGTGGCGGCCTTCCTGCCCCGTGGCACGTACGGGGCGTCGAAGGCATGGGTCGTGCAGTTCACCCAGGGCGCGGCCAAGGACCTCGCGGGGTCCGGGGTGCGGCTGATGGCCCTGTGCCCCGGCTTCGTACGGACGGAGTTCCACGAGCGGGCCGGCATGGGGACGGGCAACATCCCGGACTGGATGTGGCTCGACGCGGACAAGCTGGTCGCGGCGGCCCTGGCCGATCTGGCCCGGGGCAGGACGGTGTCGATTCCCGACCCGCGGTACAAGGCGCTGATGGGCCTGGTGAAGGTGGCGCCCCGGGGGCTGCTGGGCGGGGTGACGTCCCGCGCGGGCCGCACGTACGGCCCCAAGTAGCGGGCAGCCGGGAGAAGTTCCCGGGCCTGTCGACCGCACGACGACCGAGGCCCGGTGCCCCCGCGACGGGGGTACCGGGCCTCGGCGGCGTACTGGGTCGTACTAGTGGGAGTGTCCGTGGCCGTGACCGGCGTCGGACTCTTCCTCGGCCGGCTTCTCGACGACCAGGGTCTCGGTCGTGAGCAGCAGCGACGCGATGGACGCGGCGTTCTCCAGGGCGGAGCGGGTGACCTTGACCGGGTCGATGACGCCGGCCTTCACCAGGTCGCCGTACTCGCCGGTCGCGGCGTTGAAGCCCTGGCCCTTGTCGAGCTCGGCGACCTTCGCGGTGATGACGTAGCCCTCGAGGCCCGCGTTCTCCGCGATCCAGCGCAGCGGCTCGACGGCGGCGCGGCGCACGACCGCGACACCCGTGGCCTCGTCGCCGGTCTTGCCGAGGTTGCCCTCGAGGACCTTGACGGCGTGGACCAGAGCGGAGCCACCACCGGAGACGATGCCCTCCTCGACCGCGGCGCGGGTCGCGGAGATGGCGTCCTCCAGACGGTGCTTCTTCTCCTTGAGCTCCACCTCGGTGGCAGCACCGACACGGATCACGCACACGCCGCCGGCCAGCTTCGCGAGGCGCTCCTGGAGCTTCTCGCGGTCCCAGTCGGAGTCCGTGGACTCGATCTCGGCCTTGATCTGGTTGACGCGGCCCTTGACGTCGGCGGACTCGCCGCCGCCGTCGACGATGGTCGTGTCGTCCTTGGAGACGGTGACGCGGCGGGCGGTGCCCAGCACGTCCAGACCGGCCTGGTCGAGCTTGAGGCCGACCTCCTCGGCGATGACGGTCGCACCGGTGAGGGTGGCGATGTCGCCGAGCATGGCCTTGCGGCGGTCACCGAAGCCCGGGGCCTTCACCGCGACGGCGTTGAAGGTGCCACGGATCTTGTTGACGACGAGGGTGGAGAGCGCCTCGCCCTCGACGTCCTCGGCGATGATCAGCAGCGGCTTGGAGCCACCCGCCTGGATGACCTTCTCCAGCAGGGGGAGCAGGTCCTGGATGGAGCCGATCTTGCCCTGGTGGATCAGGATGTACGGGTCGTCGAGGACGGCCTCCATACGCTCCTGGTCGGTCACCATGTACGGGGACAGGTAGCCCTTGTCGAAGGCCATGCCCTCGGTGAACTCGAGGTCCAGACCGAAGGTGTTGGACTCCTCGACGGTGATGACACCGTCCTTGCCGACCTTGTCCATCGCGTCCGCGATGAGCTCGCCGACCTGTGCGTCCTGCGCGGAGAGCGCGGCGACGGCGGCGATGTCGGACTTGTCGTCGATCGGACGGGCGGTCGCGAGGAGCTCCTCGGACACGGCCTTGACCGCGGCGTCGATGCCCTTCTTCAGGGCTGCCGGGGACGCGCCCGCGGCGACGTTGCGCAGACCCTCGCGGACGAGTGCCTGGGCCAGAACGGTGGCGGTGGTGGTGCCGTCACCGGCCACGTCGTTGGTCTTGGTCGCCACCTCCTTCACCAGCTGGGCACCGAGGTTCTCGTACGGGTCGTCGAGCTCGACCTCGCGCGCGATGGTGACACCGTCGTTGGTGATGGTGGGAGCGCCGAACTTCTTGTCGATGACGACGTTGCGGCCCTTGGGGCCGATCGTCACCTTGACCGTGTCGGCAAGCTTGTTGACGCCGCGCTCAAGGGCGCGACGGGCGTCCTCGTCGAACTTCAGAATCTTCGCCATGGGCTGTACTTCCCTCTCGAACGAACTGCGCCCCTCGCCGCCCGGCTAGGTATTTCGCAGGGGGCCAGGGGCGCAGAACACAAGCAAACGTGGGTGAATTACTTCTCGATGATCGCGAGCACGTCGCGAGCCGAGAGGACGAGGTACTCCTCGCCGTTGTACTTCACCTCGGTGCCGCCGTACTTGCTGTACAGAACGACGTCGCCGGTCTTGACGTCGAGCGGAAGGCGCTCGCCGTTCTCGAAGCGGCCCGGGCCCACGGCCAGGACGACGCCCTCCTGGGGCTTCTCCTTGGCGGTGTCCGGAATGACCAGGCCAGAAGCCGTGGTCTGCTCGGCGTCGAGCGGCTGGACCACAATGCGGTCCTCGAGCGGCTTGATCGCAACCTTGGAGCTGGTGGTCGACACGATCCGGTCTCCCCCTTCGGAGATCTCACGGGGTTTAACAGTCTGTGGGTGGCGACCAGGTCGATCCGTCGTCGCGGGTGCCGGACCTGCCCTGTCGCGCAGTGGTGCTGGCACTCTCCAGTGGGGAGTGCCAGACCTGAGACTATGACCGCGATTAGCACTCGGTCAAGCGGAGTGCCAATTCACCACCCGCGCGTGGCGGGCCGACCGGGCCCCCGGACCGCACGGGGGCCGGTACCGACCGGGATTCCGTACGGGCACCGTACGGACAACGCGGGGGCGCGCCGCGGCGTTCCGTACCTCCCGGACGGCTTGCGCGGAGAGCGGCGGCGGCGCGCACGCGCCGCTCCGGAGGCACGCGCGGGACCGGAACCTCTCAGACGTAGTCCTCCAGCCTGGCCACGGCGTACCCCTTGTCGGTGATCGTCTTCATGACCTGGCGGACCATGTCCGCCATGGACCCCTTCCAGTCCGCGCGGCCGCGGAAGTGGGTGAGGATGATGTCGCCGGGGTGCAGGTCCCGGTCCCACTCCCGCCATTCCATGTGGTCGGGGAAGGCCTCCGCGTTCCACAGGGGCACGGCCCGGACTCCGCAGGACTTGGCGATGCGCAGGGTGTCGCGGTTGTAGTTGCCGTACGGCGGCCGGAAGAGGGTCGGCCGCTTCCCGAAGTACTTCTCGATCTTGTCCTGTTCGCCGCAGATCTCCCGTCGCTGGTCGGCCTTCGAGAGCCCCGGCAGATAGCGGTGGTTCAGCGTGTGGTTGCTGAGGGTGACGCCGCGCGCCTGCATCTCCTTGAAGTAGCCGTAGTTGTCGCTCACCACGTAGTCGCTGAGGAAGGCGCTGTACGGGATCTTCAGCTCCGTCATCATGCGCAGCAGTTCGGGGTCCTTCTCCGCACCGTCGTCCATCGTCAGGAAGACGATCCGTTCCTTGGTGGGAACGGTGGTGAAGACCGGCGGCAGCTCTTCCCCGCCCTCGACCTCGAAACCCTCACGGGTGGTGATGCGCGGCTTCACGGCGGGCGGCGCCGGGGCGGTCAGCGGGACCTTGGCCAGCCCCCACTTCTTCGCGGCGGCCGCGCGGGCGGCCTGCTCCCGCTTCAGCCGCTCGGCACGGGTGTCGGCCGCGGGCGCCGGCCCCGCCTGGGCGCCCGCGCCGGGCTGCCCCGCGACCGGTTTCCCCTGCGCGGCCCCGCCCCCGGACTCCGCCGCGCACCCGGAGGCGACCGCCGCGGCCAGCAGGGCGACCAGAGCGGCACAGACCGTTCTGTGACGCTTTGTGATGTGCTTTTCGTTTTGTCGTACTAGCTGCATGGCGCCGCATCCTGCCAGCCGGTCACGTGCCGCCTCCCGCGACACCTCCACCGGAGCCGCCGCGTCCCCCGGCTGGCTCACAATGGACTCGTGAACGCCGCCCTCTCCCCCGACGATCCCGCCGGTCCCGCCGGTCCCGCAGGCCCCACCGATCCCGCAGGTCCGGATCCCGCAGATCCGCTCGCTGCCTTCGCCGCTCTGCGCAGCCCCGAGGGCACGGCGCTCCTGGACGAACTGCGCGACTACGACCCCGCCGGGGAGCTGGCCACGGCCACCCGGCTGCGCCGCTCCCACCCGGCCGGTCTGGTGTCGGCCGCGCTGGGTCAGGCGCGGCTGCGGCAGCGGGCCGCGGCGAAGTTCGGTGCCGAGGACGCGTACCGGATGTTCTTCACCCCGAACGGAGTGGAACAGGCCACCCGGACCTCCGTCGCCACCTACCGCGCCACGCGGTTCGCCGGCCTCGGCGGCGTGCGGAGCGTCGCCGACCTGTGCTGCGGGATCGGGGGCGACGCGATCGCCCTCGCCCGGGCGGGCATCTCGGTCCTGGCCGTGGACCGCGACCCGCTGACCGCCGAGGTCGCCCGCGCCAACGCCGAGGCGCTCGGCCTCGACGGCCTCATCGAGGTGCGGTGCGCCGACGTCACGGAGATCGACACCTCTCCGTACGACGCGGTCTTCGTCGACCCGGCCCGGCGCGGCGGACGCGGCAGGATCTTCGACCCCGAGGCCTACTCACCGCCGCTCTCCTGGGCGACCGCGGCAGCGCTGAAGGCCCCGCGCGCCGCGCTGAAGATCGCCCCCGGTGTCCCGCACGAGGCGATCGGACCGCAGGCGGAAGCCGAGTGGATCTCGGACGGCGGCGATGTGAAGGAGGCCGTGCTGTGGTTCGGCGAGGGCTTCACCCCGGGTGCCTTCCGGGCCACCCTGCTGCCCTCCCGCGCGACCCTGGTGGCCGCCGCCCCGCTCCCCGCACCGCCCGTCGGCCCCGTCGGCCGCTTTCTGTACGAGCCCGACGGCGCCGTCATCCGCGCCCATCTGGTCGCCGACATCGTGGAGCGGTGCGGTGGCAGGCTGGTCGACGAGACCATCGCGTACGTCACGAGCGATCAGCCGTACGACTCCGACTACACGGCCGCGTACGAGATCACCGACCGGCTGCCCTTCAACATGAAGAAGCTGAAGGCGCTGCTGCGGGAGCGAAAGGTCGGCGTCCTGACCGTCAAGAAGCGCGGATCGGCGGTCGAACCCGAGGAGCTGCGCCGGAAGATGAAGCTCCAGGGGCCGCATTCGGCCACTGTGTTCCTCACCCGGGTGGCCGGCGCCCCGACGATGCTGATCGGGCACCCGGTGAAGCAGCCCTGATCAGTGGCGGGCGCCGCCGTCCACCCGGACCAGCCGCGCGGCCGGCGCCCCGATCAGCACCCGCACCACCCAACGGCGGTGGGCGAACGCCTTGACGAGGCCGATCAGCCCGGTCAGCCAGGCGACGAGCCCGAGCCCCATCAGGAACGCCACCATGCCGTACGTCTCCTGGCCCGCCCTGGCCGTGGCCGGGACGATCACGCAGGTGTACAGGCCGACCGCGCACAGCAGGTACGACGTCAGCATCCAGACGAGTCCGGCCGCCGGCCTGCGCAGCGGCACGTCCCCCACCGGGTCCCGGTCGAGCCCGCCCCATTCCGCCAGGAGCCGGCGCACCCGACGGTCCCTGCGCACACCGAGAACGACGAAGACGGCCGAGGGGACCAGCAGGCAGGCGCCGACGACGATGCAGACGAGGCCCATGAACGCGCTGATGACGTCGTAGGACTCCTCGAAGGTGAGCATCGCGGTGCCGACGAACGACCAGCCGAGCGCGGCAAGTCCCGCCCACAGCAACAGCATTCCGAGCCGGCCGGGCCCGATGTGCATCCTGACGAGCTCGCCGAGGACCAGCGCCCTGTCCCGCAGCAGGGCGTCACGGTCGGGCCAGGAACGCATCTCCACGGGCGGCGGAGGAGGCGGCAGCGGGGAACGGGGTGGCATGAACAAGACACTACCCAGCCGGTGAACGGGCCCGTGACCCGCTCCGCACCGACTCCCGCGGCGGGAAACGGAATCGCGACGGCCGACGCGCAACCGGCCGGACCCGCCCGGCCGTCCCAGGTTCCGGATACAGTACGGCTCGTTTCGAGTCCAACCAGGCCGGCCGGGGGCAGCAGCACGATGAGTCATCAACACCAGGAAAGCGACGGGGTCTTCCAGCCGCTGGACGACAGCGATCCGCGGACCGTGGCCGGCTACCGGCTCACCGCGAAGCTCGGTTCCGGCGGGATGGGCAAGGTCTACCTTTCGTACACGCCGGGCGGACGGCCCGTCGCGATCAAGGTGATCCGGCCGGACTTCAGCGAGGACGCGGAGTTCCGCCGGCGGTTCCAGCAGGAGGTTCAGGCCGCCCAGCGCGTGCAGGGCCTGTACACCGCGCCGGTCATCGACAGTGACACCGACGGCGGACAGCCCTGGCTCGCCACCGCGTACGTGCCCGGCCCGTCCCTCGCGGCGGCCGTCGGCGAGCACGGGCCGCTGCCCGTGCCTGCCGTGCTGCTGCTGGTCGCCGGGATCGCCGAGGCGCTCCACGTCATCCACGGGGCGGGCATCGTCCACCGGGACCTGAAGCCGTCCAATGTGCTCCTCGCCGCGGACGGGCCCCGCGTCATCGACTTCGGCATCGCCCGCGCCGCCGACGCCACCTCGCTGACGGGCAGCGGTGTCACGATCGGGACCCCGGCCTTCATGTCGCCCGAGCAGGCCTCGGGCCGGCAGGTGACCGCGGCGACCGACCTCTTCGCGCTCGGGCTGGTCGCGGCCTACGCGGCCACGGGCTCCCCCGCCTTCGGTGAGGGCGCCTCGCACGGTGTGCTGTACCGGATCGTGCACGAGGAGCCGGAACTGACCTCGGTCCCCGAGCAGTTGAAGGAGCTCGTCACCCGGTGTCTGGCCAAGGCGCCGGAGGACAGGCCGTCGGTCACCGAGGTGATCGAGATGTGCCGTACCGCCAACAGTGAGACGCAGTTGCGCCGTCCGGAGGACTGGCTGCCGCGCGCGGTCGCCGCCGACATCAGCGGCCGGACCGCCGCACCCGCCCCCGACCGGACCCCGCCGCCCCCGACCGTGGCGCCCACCGCCCCGGCAACGGCTCCCGCGCCGCACCCGCCGACCGCCCAGGTGACGCCGCAGCTCCCGACCGTCACGGCGGCCCCGGCGCCCGGCGCGTACGGCTACCCGACGCCCCCGCCGACCGCGGGGCACCAGCAGCAGCCGGTACCGGGATACGGCTACCCCGTCCCCACCCAGCAGCAGCACGCGCAGCAGCCCGGCGGCTACGGCTACCCGACCGGGCCCCACACGTATCCGACGGCGCAGGTGCCGCCCGCCGGACCCGTCCGTCCCAAGAAGCGCACCGGAAAGCTCGTCGCGATCGGGCTGGCCGTCGCGCTGCTCGTCGGCCTCGGCGGTGGCCTCGCCGCCTACAACCTGCTCGACGGCAACGGCAGCGAGGACAAGGGGAAGCAGACCCAGGCGGACGGCAAGGAGAAGGCCCCCGCGGCGAACACCTCGTCGGGCGCCCCGTCCGAGGGCTCCGGGGAACCGTCGGACGACGGCGGGGACGACTCCGCGCCGCTGCCCGACCCCGAGCCGGTCGTCTACAAGGGCATCGACCTCACCGGCGGCTACCACCTCAACTTCGCCGATGCCACGGACAGTCCGCTCGACGGGTCCGACGGCGACTTCGCCTACAGCTCCATCAGCAGCGTGGTCCGCACCAGCGATTCCATGATCCTCTTGAACCCCGGCCAGCAGGGCAGCCTCGACACCTGCCGGTCGGAGACCCGTTACTCCACCGATCTCGACGTGGCCCGGCTCGTGAGGGGCACCCAGATCTGTGTCCGCACCGATACCGGCCACCTCGGACTCGTCGTCGTCCGCGCCCTCCCCTCGGAGACGGCGGCCAGCAACTACATGACGCTGGACGTCACGGTGTGGCGCAACGCCCTGAAGGTAGACGAGTCCTGACCCGGCCCGGAGCCGGTGAGGGGATCAGGTCAGCGGGTACGACGTCCTGCCGGACGCCTCGTCGATCTCGTCGTGTGCCTTGGTGAGCAGCTTCATCGCCAGTTCGTTGAGCGCACGGGCACCCGCGATCTCCTCGCCGACTCTCGGCTGCTCCGCGTCGGAGGGGTGGCGGCTGGCGTAGCCGTGGGCCCGCACCTCGGTGCCGTCGCTGAGACGTACGAGAGCGGCGGCGCGGGTGCGGTGGGTGTCCTCTTCGAATTCCAGCTCGATATGCCACCCGACAGTGGTCTCCATCATGGCGGGTCACCTCCCGAAGTCCCTGCTTCCAGGGTGCGCCCGTTTCCCCGGCCGCGCACGGCGTGCGGCACGTCCGGCCGGAGGGGGCTCAGGCGTCCCGCAGCGCCTGGACATCCAGCTTGCGCATGCCGAGCATCGCCTTCATCACCCGCTCCGCCCGGTCCTTGTCGGGGTCGGCGAGCAACTCCGGCAGGGCGCGCGGGACGATCTGCCAGGACAGCCCGTACTTGTCCTTGAGCCACCCGCACACGCTCTCCTCGCCGCCCTCGGTGAGCCTGTCCCAGAACCGGTCCACCTCCTCCTGCGTCTCGCAGTCGACGGAGAGCGAGACGGCCTCGTTGAAGTGGAACATCGGGCCTCCGTTGAGGCCGATGTACTCCTGGCCCGCGAGCCGGAAGTCGACGGTCATGACCTTGCCCGCCTCCCCCGGTGACGCCTCGGTGTAGTGGGTGATGTCCACGACGGCGGAGTCACCGCCGAAGACCGAGACGTAGAAGTTCGCCGCCTCCTCCGCCTGGTCGTCGAACCACAGACAGGGCTTGATCTTCTGCATGGTCTTCTCCTTGCCGCGTGGAGCCGCTCGGGAACGCTGTGCAAGGTAGACCGCGCCGGCTCCGGAAACTCATCGGGACACGCCCTCCGCCCGTGCCAGCAGCATCGACCGCTCCCGGGCGTTGCGGGTCAGTTCGGCCGCCCGCAGGAAAGCGGCCCGCGCCTCCTCCGTACGCCCCAGCCGCCGCAGCAGATCGCCGCGCACGCTGGGCAGCAGGTGGTACGAGGCGAGCGCCGGGTCCTGCGCGAGCGCGTCGGCCAGGGCCAGTCCGGCCGCCGGTCCCTCGGCCATGGAGACGGCGACCGCACGGTTCAGCTCCACCACCGGGGACGGGGCGACCTTCACCAGATGGCCGTACAGGGTGGCGATGGTCGCCCAGTCCGTGTCCGCGTACCGCACCGCGCGGGCGTGACAGGCGGCGATCGCACCCTGCAGGGCGTACGGCCCCGGGGCGCCGCCCGTGGCGTGCGCCCGCTCCAGGGACGCGAATCCGCGCCGGATCAGCAGCTGGTCCCAGCGGGAGCGGTTCTGGTCGGCGAGCAGGACGGGCGCGCCGTCCGCGCCGGTCCTGGCCCTGGTCCGCGAGGCCTGGAGCTCGAGCAGCGCCGCCAGCCCGTGGACCTCGGGTTCCCGGTCCATCAGCCCGGCCAGCAGCCGGGCCAGGCGCAGCGCGTCCTCGCACAGTGCGGGGCGCAGCCAGTCGTCGCCCGTGGTCGCCGCGTACCCCTCGTTGAAGATCAGGTAGATGACGTCCAGCACGGAGCCGAGACGGGCGGCGCGCTCGGGGCCGTAGGGCACCTCGAAGGGGACGCCCGCCCGGCCCAGGGTCCGCTTCGCGCGGACGATGCGCTGGGCGACGGCCGTCTCGGTGGCCAGGAAGGCGCGGGCGATCTCCTCGGTGCTCAGGCCGCCGAGCAGCCGCAGGGTGAGGGCGATGCGTGCCTCGGTGGACAGGACCGGGTGGCAGGACGTGAAGATCAGCCGGAGCAGGTCGTCGTCGATGCCGTCCGGGTCGGCGGTATCGGGCGCCGGTACGTCCTCCAGGGCCCGCCCGGCCTCCGCGAGCTTGCGCGCGTAGGTCTCCTTGCGGCGTACGAGGTCGATCGCCCGGTGCTTCGCGGTTGCCATGAGCCAGGCGCCGGGCCGGTCGGGGACACCTGTCCGCGGCCACTGCTCCAGCGCGGCGACCAGCGCGTCCTGCGCGAGCTCCTCGGCGATGCCCACGTCCCGCACGATGCGTACGGTTCCGGCGATGATCCGCGCCGACTCGATCCGGTACACGGCCTCGACGGCACTGCTCGCTTCTGTCACGGCCACCCATCAGAGCAGCCGGGGGCGGGGGGGGGCCCGGCCCCCCCCCCCCCCCCCCCCCCCCCCCGCCCCCCGCCCGCCCGCCCCCCCCCCCCCAGCGCCCAGAACCCGGGGAACGGGGGGACCCGCCCCGAA
>NZ_JBHTRI010000013.1:0-121339 GCF_042796085.1 Streptomyces sp. NPDC056452 | reverse complement strand
CCTGGACGACGCGGTACGGGTGGCCCTGGACCTCCTGGCGGTCCACCCGGCGGCCCCCCCCCCCCCCGCCGCACCCGCCCCGCTCCGGCAGGACCGCTGCCGGCCGTCAGCCCTCAGCCTTCGGCGATCTCGCGGATCTCGGAGGTCACGGTCCAGTAGGTCTCGTGGACCGCGAGGAAGCGCTTGGTCCACTCCAGGATCTCGGCCTTGTCCTTGGCCTGGATGATGGCGTAGCCGCCGATGACTTCCTTGGTCTCGGTGAACGGCCCGTCCGTGACGGTGAACTCCCCGTCGGACCAGGTCACCCGGGTGCCCTCGGAGGTCGGGGTGAGCCCGGCCGTGTCGAGCAGGACACCGGCCTTGGTCATCTCCTCGATGAGCGCGCCCATGCGCTCCATCAGCCCCTCGCTGGGGCCTTCGGCGGGAGCGTTGTTCTCGTCGATGCGGACCATCGTCAGATAGCGCGGCATGGTGACTCCTCGGATCGGGCGGCGGGGCTCGTCCCCGCCTCTCACCCCTGCGTCGAACGGGAGGGACCCGGATCGACACGTCCGGCAGAATTCTTCTGAGAATTTTCCGCGACGGCCACCGGAAGCGCTGTGACGGGCGCTCTCAGCCGTCGGCCGGCCCCAGCGACTCGAAGCGCCAGCGGTGCACCGGGCGCGTGATCAGCGCGGCGTCGGGTTCGGGCAGCTCCGGCAGTTCGTCGTCGTACCCGGCCTCCCACCAGGTGAGGACGAGCACCCGGTCCTGCGGGGCGCGCAGCAGCTCGCTGCGCAGCGGCTCCCGGGCCAGCTCGCCCGCCCTGGACCGGGCCCACTCCAGCAGCTCCGCGCCCCGGCCCCCGGTGGCGCGCGCCTCCCACATCAGGGCGACGGTCATGAGTAGAGGTTGTCCTTGCTGATCTCGTGCACATGGTCGTGGTCGTGGGCGTGGCTGTGCGCCCCCGGCACATGGGTCTCGGTGACCGGGAGCGAGGAGTCCGCCGAGAGCTCCCAGTCCGAGGCCGGGCGGTTGCGGGCCACCATCTCCGCGCCCAGCGCCGCGACCATGGCCCCGTTGTCCGTGCACAGTCCGGGCCTGGGCACCCGCAGCCTGATCCCGGCCCGCTCGCACCGCTCCTCGGCCAGCGCCCGCAGCCGCGAGTTCGCCGCGACACCGCCGCCGATCATGAGGTGATCGACGCCCTCGTCCTTGCAGGCCCGCACGGCCTTGCGGGTGAGCACGTCCACCACGGCCTCCTGGAAGGACGCCGCCACATCCCGTACGGGAACGTCCTCGCCCGCCGCACGCTTCGCCTCGATCCAGCGCGCGACCGACGTCTTGAGGCCGGAGAAGGAGAAGTCGTACGCGGGGTCGCGCGAGCCGCTCAGCCCGCGCGGGAACGCGATCGCCTTCGGGTCGCCCTCCCTCGCCAGCCGGTCGATGACCGGTCCGCCGGGGAAGCCGAGGTGCAGCACCCGGGCGATCTTGTCGAAGGCCTCGCCCGCCGCGTCGTCGATCGTCGCGCCCAGCGGCCGTACGTCGTTGGTGATGTCCGGCGCCAGCAGCAGCGAGGAGTGCCCGCCGCTGACCAGCAGTGCCATCGTCGGCTCGGGCAGCGGGCCGTGCTCGAGCTGGTCCACGCAGATGTGCGAGGCGAGGTGGTTGACCCCGTACAGCGGCTTGTTCAGCGCGTACGCGTACGCCTTCGCCGCCGACACCCCGACGAGGAGCGCCCCGGCGAGTCCGGGACCGGCGGTGACCGCGATGCCGTCGAGGTCGCGGGCGCTGATCCCGGCCTCCTTCAGCGCGCGTTCGATGGTGGGAACCATCGACTCCAGGTGGGCGCGGGAGGCGATCTCCGGGACGACGCCGCCGAAGCGGGCGTGCGTGTCGACACTGGAGGCCACGGCGTCGGCAAGCAGTGTCGTACCGCGCACGATGCCCACGCCGGTCTCGTCGCAGGAGGTCTCGATGCCGAGTACGAGCGGTTCGTCAGCCATCAGTCAGTCTCTGTTCCTTGTACGGTCAGGCGCATGACGAGTGCGTCGATGTTCCCGGGCTGGTAGTAACCCCGGCGGAAACCGATCGGTTCGAAGCCGAAGCGTTCGTACAGCTTCTGCGCACGGGTGTTGTCGACACGGACCTCGAGGAGCACCGCGGTGCACTCGAAGGCGGTGGCGTGTCTGAGGAGGTCGGTCAGGAGCTCGGAGCCGAGGCCGCCGCCCCACTGGCCGCGGCTGACGCCGATCGTCTGGACGTCGGCGAGCTCACCGGCCGCGGCGAGACCCGCGTAGCCGACGATCCGCCCGTCGACGGGGTCCTCGGCGACGACGTAGCGCCGGGTGGCCTGCGGGCCGCGCGCGTGGGCCAGCTCGGACCAGAACATCCCGGCCGACCAGGCGTCCTCGGGGAACAGCTCATGCTCCAGGTCCAGCACCGGATCGATGTCCCACCAGCGCATCTCGCGGAGCACAGGGGTCACGGTCGTCACTTCGGGGTGACCACCTTGTAGTTCTTCGGGACCTGCGCGTCGGGCCTGCGCAGGTAGAGCGGCTGCGGGGGCAGCAGTTCCGCCCCGGCGGCGAGGCGCTCGGCGGCGAGGGCGGCGAGGGCTCCGGCGGAGACGTGTTCGGGGCCGCGCGCGTCCGGGAAGGCCTCGGGGTAGAGCAGGGCGCCCGCGCCGACGACGGGCAGCCCGGCGAGCTGCTCGGCGAGGTCGGCCGGCCGGTCGACGGCGGGTTCACCGGTCCGGGTGCGGGCGTCCTCGTACCGCGCCCAGTAGACCTCCTTGCGCCGCGCGTCCGTCGCGACGGCGAACGGGCCTTCGAGGCCGGCCTGCCCGGCGGCGTACGCGAGGCCGTCGAGCGTGCACAGTCCGTGCACGGGTACGGAGAGGGCGGAGCCGAACGTCGCCGCGGTCACCAGACCGACGCGCAGCCCGGTGTAGGGGCCGGGGCCGACCCCGACGACCACGTCCGTCACGGCGTCGAGTTTCACCCCCGCCTCGGCGAGGACCCGGTCGACGGCGGGGAGCAGGAGCTCCCCGTGCCTTCGGGCGTCGACCTGGCCGGTCTCGGCTACGACGGAGGTCCCGTCGTGGAGGGCGACGGTGACGGCGGGAGTGGCGGTATCAACGGCGAGCAGGAGCACACAAACAGCCTACGGCTCCGCCGACTCGGGTACGGCCCGCCCGTACGTCGTACCGGTCGGGCATGCCGCTGCTGGTACCGTCGCCGGGTATACGTGTGTACGACGTAAATGCTTGTACGACATGCGACGGACGGCATGCGAAAGGGGAGCTCACGGTGGCTAGGGGCAGCTCGGGAATCGTGGCCGGGCTCACGGCGGCGGCAGTGGCCGCGGTCTGTTTCCTCGCCTACCAGGCATCGGCGAACGCACCCGACTCCGTCGCCGCCCCCACGGCGCAGTCCTCCGGCAGCTCGACCGCCGCTCCCACCGAGAAGCCCGAGGCGCCGCGGGAACCGCTCGCGGTCCCCGCGGACTCCGACACCGGGGCGCGCGTCGTGTACGCGCTGAAGGACCGGCGGGTGTGGATCGTGGACGCCAAGGAGAAGTCGCTCCGGACGTTCACCGTCATGCCGAGCTCCATCAACCCGCTGCCCGGCGTCTACCGGGTGACCTCGCGCTCCGGCAGCATCAAGGGCTCGGACGGTGTGCCCATCGAACACGTGGTGCGCTTCGCGAACGTCGACGACGTCTCCGTGGGCTTCAGCGCCGCACAGGACGACTCGATGCACAGCCCGGATCCCACGATCAAGACCGGCGGGGTCCGGATGAAGCGCGCCGACGGCAACGCGATGTGGACGTTCGCGACGGTCGGCGTCAAGATCGTCGTCGTACCGTAGGGCCGTACCGCCCGTGACGCGGTAACCGGTCCGGCGGGATCCTCAGGCCGCGTCGCGCCCGGCCGGCAGCTGTTCCTGCCCGTCGTCGTCCTCGAGCTCCTCGCGGGGAGGCGTCGAAACCGCCGTCGCGGCCGCGCAGGAGGCCAGCAGGTCCTTCATCGACACCGCGGAAGCCGACGGTGGCTCCGCCTGCGGCGACTGCGGCTGCACTTCACGCTCGGGTGTCGGCATGCATGCCTCCTCGGGCTTCGGTGAAAGATCCGGTTAGGTAGACCTAACCAATCTCGCAACCATGTGACCACGGCCGCAGCCCCCTGCGCAACATTTTACCGACGGCTTGTCGGAAAGCACCGTCCGGAACGTCGGGCGATGCGACGCCCACCGGTCAGGCGTCCGCCAGATCCGTACCCAGGCCCACCCAGCGCGCCCCGATGCCGACCAGCGTGACCGTGCGCCGCTCGTCGTCCGTGTCCCCGACCGCACGGTGGATCAGCACCTGCAGCCGGTCGTCCGACAGCTCCTCGACCTTGCCGTCGCCCCATTCCACGACGACCACCGACTCCGGCAGCGACACATCGAGGTCCAGGTCCTCCATCTCGTCGAGCCCGCCGCCCAGGCGGTACGCGTCGACGTGGACCAGGGCGGGCCCGTCGCCCAGGGACGGGTGCACCCGGGCGATCACGAAGGTGGGCGAGGTGACGGCACCGCGCACCCCGAGTCCCTCGCCGAGCCCCCGGGTGAGCGTGGTCTTGCCCGCGCCGAGCTCACCGGTGAGCATCACGAGGTCGCCGGGGGCCAGCACACCGGCGATACGGCGGCCGAGGTCCCGCATCTGTTCGGGGGACTCGACGGCGAGGTCGACGGTGACGGTGCCCGGTACGGCGGTGTCAGCCACCGGGCCGTTGTGCGCTGCTTCCATGCTCGCCAACGTTAGAGGATCCGGGCGCCTCGCCCGGAACCGCTCCGATGCGCACCAGCAGGTCCGCGAGCCGGTCGGTGACCGTCTCCGGGTGCTCGAGCATCACCAGGTGACCGGCGTCCGGCACGATGACCAGCTCCGCGTCCGGCAGCTCGTCCGCGATGGCCTCGCTGTGCGAACTGGGTGTGACCAGGTCCTTGTCGCCGGCCAGGATCAGCACCGGAAGATCGAGAAAGGCGGGCAGCGCCCCGCTCTTGTCGTGCTCGGTGAACGCCGGGTAGAACTCGGCGACCACATCGATCGGGGTGGACTCGATGAGCCGCTCGGCGAACCGCGCGACCGCCGGGTCCACGTCCCGTGAACCGAACGAGTACCGCTTGATCAGCCCCGCGAACAGGTCGGCGGTCGCCCGCCGTCCGCGCTCCACGAGCTCCGTCTGCGAACCGAGCGCCTTGAGCACCCCGGGAAGCACCCGGCGCACCGCGTTCACGCCCGCCACCGGCAGCCCGAAGTTCACCTCGCCGAGCTTCCCGCTCGACGTACCGACGAAGGCGACCGCGGCGACCCGGTCACGGACCAGCGCCGGGTACTGGTCGGCGAGCGCCATCATCGTCATGCCGCCCATGGAGTGCCCGACCAGCACCAGCAGGCCCTCCGGGGCCGCGGCGTCGATGACCGCCTTCAGGTCGCGGCCGAGCTGGTCGATGCCGACGGCCACCCCCTCGGCCTGTGCGCGGCCGCGCTCGGAGCGGCCGTGACTGCGCTGGTCCCAGTGGACCGTGCGCACCAGGCCGCGCAGGGCCGCCCGCTGGAAGTGCCAGGAGTCCTGGCTGAGGCAGTAGCCGTGGCTGAAGACGACGGTGACGGGCACGGGGGCCTTGCGGCCGAAGAGCCTGCGCCGTCGCGGGCCGGGGGCCGCGCCGGATCCGGCGCCCGCCTTCGTGCCCGCGCGGCCCGTGCCGCCGTCCGGTTCGACCTCGTCGACCTCGTAGTACAGCTCGGTGCCGTCGTCGGCGACGGCCCGGCCGGACACCCCGCGCAGCGAGCCGTACGGTCCCGACGCGTCCAGCGCGAGCCGCGCCTTCTTGCGCATGCCGCGGCCCACCGTCAGCCGCTCGACCGCGACACCGGCCGCCGCACCCGCAGCGATGACGCCTATCGCCGCCCCGGCGATGCCCGCCCGGCGCCAGCCGGCCGCGGCAACGGCCGCCGTCGCCACCACGTCCCCCGCGCTGGTGTCGCTCACCGTGCCGTGCTCCTCGTCGTTGTCGCCGCGTCTCGATAGACGCGGGGTACGCGTGCACCGATGCGTGTGACGATCTCGTACGCGATCGTGTCGGCCGCGACCGCCCAGTCCTCGGCACTCGGCTCGCCCCGGTCGCCCGGCCCGAACAGCACCGCCTCCGTGCCCGGCTCCGGGGTGTCGCCCCCGAGGTCGACCACGAACTGGTCCATCGCGACCCGGCCCGCCACGGTCCGGATCCGGCCGTCGACGAGGACGGGGCCCCGGCCCGAGGCGTGGCGCGGGATGCCGTCCGCGTACCCGACGGGCACCAGGGCCAGCGTCGTCTCCGCGGAGGTCGTGTAGTGGTGGCCGTAGCTGACGCCGTGGCCCGGCGGCACCTGCTTGACCAGCGCGATCGACGCGGAGAGCGTCATCACGGGACGCAGGCCGAAGTCGGCCGGTGTGCCCAGCTCCGGGCTCGGCGAGATGCCGTACACGGCGATTCCGGTGCGTACGAGATCGAAGTGCGACTCGGGCACCGTGAGGGTCGCCGGCGAGTTCGCGATGTGCCGCACCTCGGGCTCGGCGCCCGCCTTCTCCGCGTACGCCACCATGTCGCGGAACACGTTCAGCTGGGCGGCGATCGACGGGTGCCCCGGCTCGTCGGCGCAGGCGAAGTGCGACCACAGGCCGGTGATGCGCAGCGTGCCCGCGGCCTCGGCGGCGCGGGCGGCGGAGATCAGTTCCGGCCAGTCGGCGGGCTGGCAGCCGTTGCGGCCGAGGCCCGTGTCGGCCTTGAGCTGGACCCGGGCCGGAATGCCTGCCTCCGTGGCCGCGGCGACGACTTCGGTGAGGGCCCACAGGCCGCTCACGGAGACGTCGATGTCGGCCTCGATCGCCTCGCGCCAGGGGCCGCCGGGCGTCCACAGCCAGCACATCACCCGGCCGCCGATCCCGGCCGCCCGCAGGGCGAGAGCCTCCTGCGGGGTCGCGGTGCCCAGCCAGG
Source organism: Streptomyces sp. NPDC056452 (assembly GCF_042796085.1). Lineage (NCBI taxonomy): Bacteria > Bacillati > Actinomycetota > Actinomycetes > Kitasatosporales > Streptomycetaceae > Streptomyces > Streptomyces sp. NPDC056452. The sequence goes on along the minus strand of NZ_JBHTRI010000013.1, from coordinate 114,338 downwards.
TCGCGCCGGCCTCGATCGCGGCCCGGGCACAGGGCACCGCGCCGTGCCCGTACGCATCGGACTTCACGACGGCCATGAGCTGCGCCCCGGACGCCCGCGCACGCAGGGCGCGCACATTGGCGCGCACCGCGGCGAGGTCGATCTCGGCACGGGCTCTCGGGGACGCTGTCTCGTTCATCGCGCCCAGTCTCTCAGAGCCGTACGCATGTGCCCTCGATCTCCCGGGCGCGGTGAGGCGTCAGCCGTGCTCCAGGGCGTGTTCCAGGTGCTCGGCGAGGACGGGGACGTGGCTGGCCGGAATGTCCTTCACCGCCGTGAGCAGCGTGACCGGACCGCCCTCGCGCAGCAGGCCGAGCAGCTCGTCCACCGCCCGGGTGTGGGCCGGGTCGCCGAGCTCGGTGCGGTAGCGGTCCACGAAGTCGTCGTAGCGGTTGCCGGAGCGGTCCTCGTGGTACCAGGAGCGGAGCTCGTTCGACGGGGTCGCGTCCTTGGCCCACACATCGACGGCGGCCCGCTCCTTGGACACCCCGCGCGGCCAGAGCCGGTCGACGAGGACGCGGGTGCCGTCGCCGTCCTCCGGCGGGTCGTACACCCTGCGCATCCGTACGGTGTCGCTGCTGCCCACGTCCGACCGCCCTTCCGGCTCCCGTCCCGCTCCTGCCAGGGTGGATCAGGCCCGCACATCCCGCCAGGCCGCCGGGATCGCGTCCGCGACGTCCTGCGCGGCGACCGGTGCCCCGTCCGAGACCCGGCGCGCCGCGAGCCCGTGCAGGTAGGCGCCCACCGACGCGGCGTCGCGCGGGGCGAGGCCCGCCGCCAGCAGGGAGCCGGTCAGCCCGGAGAGCACATCGCCGCTGCCCGCCGTGGCCAGCCAGGACGTGCCCGTCGGGTTGACCCGTACGGGCGCGCCCCCGGCCTCCGCGACCAGGGTCGTCGACCCCTTGAGCAGCACCGTCGCGCCGTAGCGCGCGGCCAGTTCCCGTACGGCGGCGAGCCGTCCCGCCTCGACCTCCTCGCGCGGGACCCCGAGGAGCGCGGCGGCCTCCCCGGCGTGCGGGGTGAGCACCGTGGCGGCGGAGCGCGACCGCACCGCTCCGGCGTCCATCAGCCGCAGCCCGTCCGCGTCGACGAGCACCGGGACGTCCGCGGCCAGCACGTCGGACACCGCGCCGGCCGCCGCGGTGGAGTCGCCGAGCCCCGGCCCGACCACCCAGGCCTGCACCCGTCCGGCCTTCGACGGCGGCCACGGGTGCACCAGCGTCTCCGGGAAGCGGGCGATCACCGCGTCCGCGCCGGGACCTGCGTACCGCACGGCTCCGGCACCGCCGCGCAGCGCGCCCGCGACCGCGAGCACCGCGGCACCCGGGTACCGCTCCGACCCGGCGGCCACGCCGACCACGCCGCGCCGGTACTTGTCGCTCTCGGCCCCCGGCACCGGCAGGAGCGCCGCCACGTCCGCGTACTGCAGTGCCTCCAGGTCGGGGCGCTCGGGCAGCTCGGCTCCCAGCCCGATGTCGACGAGCCGCAGGGCGCCCGCCCGTTCGGCCGCCGGGTCGACGAGCAGTCCCGGCTTGTACGTGCCGAAGGTGACGGTGGCGTCCGCGCGTACGGCAGCCCCCAGGACCTCCCCGGTGTCCGCCTCGACCCCGCTCGGCAGGTCCACGGCAAGTACCGGCGCGTGCCCCCCGGTGACCGCGCGGACCAGCTGCTCCGCCTCGGGGCGCAGACCGCCGCGGCCTCCGATTCCGGTGATTCCGTCGACGACGAGGTCGACGGGACCGAAGGCGTGGCCGATGCGGTCCGGGGAGTCGAGGACCTGGCCGCCCGCCGCGAGGAGCGCGGCGAGACCGCCCCGGTGGACCTTGTCCGGCGCGGTCAGCAGGGCCCGTACACCCGCTCCGCGCCGGGCCAGCCTGGCCCCCGCGTACAGCGCGTCGCCGCCGTTGTCGCCGCTGCCGACGAGCAGGAGCACCCGGGACCCGTACACCCGGCCGTTGCGCCGGAGCAGGTCGCCGCAGGCCACCGCCAGGCCCGCGGCGGCGCGCTGCATCAGGGCGCCCTCGGGCAGCCGTGCCATCAGCGCCTGTTCGGCGGCCCGTACGGTCGAAACGCTGTACGCCTGTCGCATACGCTCAACCCTCCGCGATCACCACGGCCGACGCCACCCCCGCGTCGTGGCTGAGCGACACGTGCCAGCCGCGCACGCCCAGCTCGGCGGCGCGGGCCGCGACCGTGCCGCGGACCTCCAGCCGGGGCTGCCCGCTGTCCTCGACACACACCTCGGCATCCGTCCAGAGCAGCCCGCCCGGCGCCCCGAGCGCCTTGGCCAGCGCCTCCTTGGCGGCGAACCGGGCGGCCAGCGAGGCGATCCCCCGACGCTCCCCGCTGGGCAGCAGCAACTCCCGCTCCAGGAAGAGGCGGTCCGCCATCTGCGGTGTGCGTTCCAGCGCCGCCCCGAAGCGTTCGATCTCCGCCACATCGATCCCGACCCCAATGATCACGCGCTCACTCACTCACTCGACTGTCACGGACTTCGCCAGATTGCGCGGCTGGTCCACCTCGTTGCCGCGGGCAGTCGCCAGCTCGCAGGCGAAGACCTGCAACGGCACGGTGGCGACCAGCGGCTGAAGCAGCGTAGGCGTAGCGGGGATCCTGATGAGGTGGTCCGCGTACGGGACGACGGCCTCGTCGCCCTCCTCGGCGATGACGACGGTACGTGCGCCGCGGGCCCTGATCTCCTGGATGTTCGACACGACCTTGTCGTGGAGCACCGAACGGCCGCGCGGGGACGGCACGATCACGACGACCGGCAGCCCCTCGTCGATGAGCGCGATCGGCCCGTGCTTGAGCTCTCCGGCCGCGAAGCCCTCGGCGTGCATGTACGCGAGTTCCTTCAGCTTCAACGCGCCTTCCAGGGCGACCGGGTAGCCGACGTGCCTGCCCACGAAGAGCACCGTGTCGCGGTGCGCGAGCGAGCGGGCGAGCGCGCGCACGGGCTCCATCGTCCCGAGGAGCTCCTCCACCTGCCCGGGGATCCCGGAGAGCTGGCGCACCACGGTGCGGATCTCGTCGCCCCACTTGGTGCCGCGGATCTGGCCGAGGTACAGCGCGACGAGGTAGCAGGCGACGAGCTGCGTCAGGAACGCCTTGGTGGAGGCGACCGCCACCTCCGGACCCGCGTGGGTGTACAGGACGGCGTCGGACTCCCTCGGGATCGTCGACCCGTTCGTGTTGCAGATGGCGAGGACCTTCGCCCCCTGCTCACGGGCGTGCCGCAGGGCCATCAGCGTGTCCATCGTCTCGCCGGACTGGGAGATCGCGATGACCAGGGTGTTCCGGTCCAGGATCGGGTCGCGGTAGCGGAACTCGCTGGCCAGCTCCGTTTCGCAGGGAAGCCGGGTGACGTGCTCGATGGCGTACTTGGCGATCATCCCGGCGTGGAACGCGGTCCCGCAGGCGACGATGAAGACCTTGTCGACCTCCCTGAGCTCGCTCGGCGGGATCCGCACCTCGTCGAGGCGCAGCGCACCCGAGGCGTCGATCCGGCCCAGGAGTGTGTCGGCGACGGCCTTCGGCTGGTCTGCGATCTCCTTGAGCATGAAGGAGGCGTAGCCGCCCTTCTCGGCGGCGGAGGCGTCCCAGTCCACGTGGTACTCGCGTGACTCCGCGGGGAAGCCGTCGAACCCCGTGACGGTGGCCCCGTCCCTGCGCAGCTCCACCACCTGGTCCTGGCCCAGCTCGATCGCGGACCGGGTGTGCGCGATGAAGGCGGCCACGTCGGAGGCCAGGAACATCTCCCCGTCCCCCGCCCCGACCACCAGGGGCGAGTTCCGCCGGGCCCCGACGACCACATCCGGCTCGTCCGCGTGCACCGCGACCAGGGTGAACGCCCCCTCCAGCTGCCGGCAGACCTGGCGCATCGCCTCGGCGAGCTCACCGGTCGAGGAGTACGCCTCCGCCAGCAGATGGGCCACGACCTCGGTGTCGGTCTCGGAGGCCAGCTCGTGGCCGCGCCCGGTCAGCTCCTCCCGCAGCGTGGCGAAGTTCTCGATGATCCCGTTGTGCACGACGGCGACGCGCCCCGCGTTGTCGAGATGCGGATGGGCGTTGGCATCGGTCGGCCCGCCGTGCGTCGCCCAACGGGTGTGCCCGATACCGGTGTTCCCGGCGGGCAGTGGCCGCTCCTTGAGCTCCTTCTCCAGGTTGAGGAGCTTCCCGGCCTTCTTCGCCCCGGCCAGACCACCGTCCGAGAGGACGGCGACCCCAGCGGAGTCGTACCCCCGGTACTCCAGCCGCTTCAGCCCCGCGACGACGACGTCCTGCGCCGACTGCCCACCGACGTAACCCACGATTCCGCACATATCGGCACCATAAGGCCGCGGGCCGGTGGGGGACAGTAGCCGTGCTCCGCGGGCCGGTCGGCTCATGGGCGAAGTCCGTCACCTCCTGCCGCCTCATCCCGTCGTACTTCTGCCGGGGCGACCCGTGGCCTTCGGCCCCCCTCGATGGACCCCACCGTTCTGCTCGCTCAGCCACGAGCCGGACACGCACAGGCCCCGCCCCGTCCCCCACGTGACCGAGCCCACCCCCCACTCCGTTAAAACTCCCGCAACAATGAGTACGTGATCACTTCGCCCGCACGGAGCTCCCGTCGCACCGAGCACGCGCCGACGCCCTACGTCGACCTGACCCGGGCGGAGTGGAGCGCTCTGCGCGACAAGACCCCGCTGCCGCTCTCCGCCGACGAGGTCGAGAAGCTGCGCGGGCTCGGCGATGTCATCGACCTCGACGAGGTGCGGGACGTCTACCTGCCCCTGTCGCGGCTCCTGAACCTGTACGTCCAGGCCACCTCCGGTCTGCGCGGTGCGCTGAACACCTTCCTCGGGGACGCGGGGAACGGCCACGGCGAGCAGCGCGGCACCCCGTTCGTCATAGGGGTCGCGGGCAGCGTCGCCGTCGGCAAGTCCACCAGCGCCCGCATCCTGCAGGCGCTGCTGGCACGCTGGCCGGAGCATCCCCGGGTCGAGCTGGTGACCACGGACGGGTTCCTGCTGCCGATGAAGGAGCTCCAGGCGCGCGGGCTGATGTCGCGCAAAGGGTTCCCGGAGTCCTACGACCGGCGGGCCCTGACCCGGTTCGTCGCCGACATCAAGGCCGGCAAGGACGAGGTGACGGCGCCCGTCTACTCGCACCTGATCTACGACATCGTGCCCGGTGAGCGGCTCACCGTACGCCGTCCCGACATCCTGATCGTCGAAGGGCTGAACGTGCTGCAGCCCGCACTGCCCGGCAAGGACGGCCGGACCAGGGTCGGCCTCGCCGACTACTTCGACTTCAGTGTGTACGTGGACGCGCGCCCGGAGGACATCGAGACCTGGTACCTCCACCGCTTCCGCCGGCTGCGCGAGACGGCGTTCCAGAACCCGTTCTCGTACTTCCGCAAGTACACCCAGGTCTCCGAGGAGGAGGCGCTGGACTACGCGCGCACCATGTGGCGGACCATCAACAAGCCCAATCTGCTGGAGAATGTGGCGCCCACACGGGGCCGTGCCACTCTGGTGCTGCGCAAGGGGCCGGACCACAAGGTCCAGCGTCTGTCGTTGCGCAAACTCTGACTCCGAAAGGGTGCACCGTGCTGCATCTGCGCCTCATCGTGCCCGCCGACCGCACCGACGAGGTGCTGAAGCTGCTGGAGCACACGGTGGGCACCGCACATCTCGCGGTGCTCAGCGGTGCCGCCCGCAGCCCGGCGGGCGATGTGGTCCTGTGCGACGTGGCGCGCGAGGCGGGCGACGAACTGATCGGCGCGCTGCGGGACCTCGGCATCGACAAGTCCGGTTCGATCACCGTCGAGAACGTGGACCTCACACTGTCCGCGCACGCCGACAAGGCGGAGAAGGACGCTCCCGGCGAGGGCGCGGACGCGGTGCTGTGGGAGGAGCTGACCGAAGTCACCCACGAGGAGTCCACGTTCAGCGTCACGTATGTGGCGTTCCTCGCCGTGGCGACGATGCTGGCCGCCTGCGGCGTGATGCTCGACAACGCGATCCTGATCGTGGGCGCGATGGCGGTGGGCCCGGAGTTCGGCCCCCTGGCGGGGATCTCGACGGCGCTCGTGCAGCGCGCACCGCGGCTGGTCGCGCGTTCGCTGTGGGCGCTGATCGGCGGGTTCGCGGTGGCGATGGTGCTGACGGCCGGGTTCGCCTGGCTGCTGGACGCCTTCGGGCTGTTCAACGAGGGCATGGTCACGGCGGACCGGCCCAACACCGGATTCATCTGGCACCCGGACTGGATGTCGTTCGTCGTGGCGCTCCTGGCGGGCATCGCCGGAACGCTCTCGCTGACCTCGGCGAAGTCCGGGGCACTGATCGGCGTGGCGATCTCGGTGACCACCGTGCCGGCCGCCGCCAACGCCGCGGTCGCCTTCAGCTACCAGGACCTCCAGCAGACCTGGGGCTCCACGGCGCAGCTCCTCGCCAACCTGGGCGGCATCGTGGTCGCGGGAACGCTGACGCTGCTGCTCCAGAAGGCGCTGTGGGCCGCACAACGCCGAACGGGCTCGGCCGCGCGGCCGAGCCCGTCCACAGTGCGGTAGTGCGTCAGCCGAGGGCCGACTTCACCACGTCGGCCAGCTGCCCGGCCACGGAGCGCGCCTGCTCGATGTCGGCGGCCTCGACCATCACCCGTACCAGCGGCTCCGTGCCCGACTTGCGCAGCAGTACGCGCCCGGTGTCGCCCAGCTCGCGCTCGGCCTCGGCGACCGCGGCGGCCAGCTCGGGCGAGGTGTCGACGCGGGACTTGTCGACGTCCGGCACGTTGATGAGCACCTGCGGGAGGCGCTGCATCACACCGGCCAGATCCGCCAGCGTACGGCCGGTGGCGGCGATCCGTGCCGCGAGCATCAGACCGGTCAGCGTGCCGTCACCCGTCGTGGCATGGTCCAGGACGATGACGTGGCCGGACTGCTCGCCGCCCAGCGCGAAGCCTTCGGCCTTCATCGACTCCAGGACGTAGCGGTCGCCGACGGCGGTCTGGACGAGTGCGATGCCCTCGCGCTCCATCGCCATCTTGAAGCCGAGGTTCGACATGACCGTGCCGACGACGGTGTCCTTGCGCAGCTGCCCGGCCTCGCGCATGGCGAGGGCGAGCACGGCCAGGATCTGGTCGCCGTCGATCTCCTCGCCCGTGGCGTCCACGGCCAGGCAGCGGTCGGCGTCGCCGTCGTGCGCGATACCGAGGTCGGCGCCGTGTTCGACGACAGCGGCCCGCAGCAGACCGAGGTGGGTGGAGCCGCAGCCGTCGTTGATGTTCAGGCCGTCCGGCTCGGCACCGATGGTGACGACCTCGGCCCCGGCGCGGGTGAACGCCTCGGGCGAGACGCGGGCGGCGGCGCCGTGCGCCTCGTCCAGGACGACCTTCAGCCCGTCGAGCCTGTTCGGGAGGACCGCGATGAGGTGCGCGACGTACCGGTCGAAGCCCTCGGTGTAGTCGGTGACCCGGCCCACTCCGGCACCCGTCGGACGCGCCCAGGGCTCGCCGGTGCGGTGCTGCTCGTAGACCGTCTCGATGCGGTCCTCCAGCTCGTCGGCCAGCTTGTGGCCGCCGCGCGCGAAGAACTTGATGCCGTTGTCCGGCATGGCGTTGTGGCTCGCGGAGAGCATCACGCCGATGTCGGCGCCGAGCGCGCCGGTGAGATACGCCACGGCGGGGGTCGGCAGCACGCCGACCCTCAGGACGTCCACGCCCGCGCTGGCCAGGCCCGCCACGACGGCGGCCTCCAGGAACTCTCCGGAGGCCCGGGGGTCGCGGCCCACCACGGCCGTCGGCCGATGTCCCTCGAAGGTGCCTGCCTCGGCCAGTACGTGCGCCGCAGCGACCGAGAGCCCGAGCGCAAGCTCGGCCGTCAGGTCCGCATTGGCGACACCGCGCACGCCGTCCGTGCCGAAGAGTCGTCCCACTGGTGTCCTCCGAAGGTGCTCCGAAACCGCAAAACCAAAGTACTCAAAACAGGGCACAGCAAGGCAAGGCGCAGCAAAGTGAGGCGCGCTCGAGGCCGCTGTCCCTATAAACGTCTTAAGCCGTTATACGCCCGCGGGCGCCGATAAACGAACGCCCCAGCAGCACGAGGTGTGCCGCCGGGGCGAACGTGTAAAGCAGACGAGCAGGCGATTTAGCGCTTGCTGTACTGCGGGGCCTTGCGGGCCTTCTTGAGACCGGCCTTCTTGCGCTCGACCGCACGGTCGTCACGGCAGAGGAAGCCGGCCTTCTTCAGCGTGGCGCGGTTGTTGTCCACGTCCGCCTCGTTCAGCGAGCGGGCCACGCCGAGGCGCAGGGCGCCGGCCTGACCGGAGACGCCGCCACCCGAGATGCGGGCGATGACGTCGTAGCGGCCGTCGAGCTCGAGCACCTTGAAGGGCTCGTTGACTTCCTGCTGGTGCACCTTGTTGGGGAAGTAGTCCTCAAGGGTGCGACCGTTGATCTTCCACTTGCCGGTGCCCGGAACGATCCGGACGCGGGCGATGGCGTTCTTGCGACGGCCAAGGCCGGCCGCGGGCTGCGGGTCGCCGAAGCGGCCAGCGAGCGACTCGGAGGTGTACTCACCCTCGACGGGGACCTCCGACTCGAAGGTGGTCACCTCGGCGAAGGTCTCTTCGCCCTCGGTGCCCTCGACGGGCGTCTCAACAGTGGTCTCGGCCACGATTCTCCTCAGATCTTTCTTTACGTCTTAGGGGGGAGGCCGGAACTACTGCGCGACCTGGGTGATCTCGAACGGGACCGGCTGCTGCGCAGCGTGCGGGTGCTGGTCACCCGCGTAGACCTTCAGCTTCGAGATCATCTGACGACCCAGGGTGTTCTTGGGGATCATGCCCTTGATGGCCTTCTCGACAGCCTTCTCCGGGTTCTTGGAGAGCAGCTCGTCGTAGCGCACGGAGCGGAGGCCGCCCGGGAAACCGGAGTGGCGGTACGCCATCTTCTGGGTCTTCTTGTTGCCGGAGAGGTGAACCTTCTCGGCGTTGATGATGATGACGAAGTCGCCCATGTCCATGTGGGGGGCGTAGATCGCCTTGTGCTTGCCTCGGAGAAGGTTCGCAGCCGTGGTGGCCAGACGGCCCAGGACGATGTCCTCGGCGTCAATGATGTGCCACTGGCGAGTGACATCGCCGGGCTTGGGGCTGTACGTACGCACTTCGTAGCCTTCGCTTCTTCAGTGGATGGGGTCCAGACACACGGCACCCCTGAAGCGATATGCAGCTGGGGCTCACAATGCCGGGGACGCTGCCCGTATGCGAGCCACTGGTAACTGCTCCAGGGAACCTACGTAAGGGCCCTTCGCGTGAGAACGACGAAGCCAATACGCATAACAATCCCCGACAGTACCCGCCCCGCCCCGGACGGGTCAAAACGCGCCGCCCCTACCGCACCCGCTCGACCCGCCGCTCGTCCCAGACCGGCTCCGTGGACTCCCGTACGACCCCGTCCGAGCCGAAGACCAGGTACCGGTCGAAGGACTTCGCGAACCAGCGGTCGTGCGTGACGGCCATCACCGTCCCGTCGTACATCTCCAGCCCGTCCTGCAGGGCCTCCGCCGACTCCAGGTCCAGGTTGTCCGTCGGCTCGTCCAGCAGGAGCGCCGTGGTGCCGGCCAGCTCCAGCAGCAGGATCTGGAACCGCGCCTGCTGCCCGCCGGACAGCCTCTCGAAGGCCTGGTCCCCCTGCCGCTCCATCTCGTACCGCCGCAGTACGGACATGGCCCCGCCCCGGTCCTTGGCGTGCTCCGTCCACAGGATGTCGACGAGCGTCCTGCCCAGCAGCTCCGGGTGGGCGTGCGTCTGGGCGAAGTGCCCCGGCACGACCCGCGCCCCGAGCTTCCACTCCCCGGTGTGCGCCACCGGCTCCCCCGCCAGCAGCCGCAGGAAGTGCGACTTCCCCGACCCGTTGGAGCCGAGGACGGCGACCCGCTCCCCGTAGTAGATCTCCAGGTCGAACGGCTTCATGAGACCGGTCAGCTCCAGGTTCTTGCAGGTCACAGCCCGCACCCCGGTCCGGCCGCCGCGCAGCCGCATCTTGATGTCCTGCTCGCGCGGCGGCTCCGGCGGCGGGCCCGCGTCCTCGAACTTCTTGAAGCGGGTCTGCATCGCGTGGTAGCGGTTCGCCATGTCGGGACTGTTCGCCGCCTGCTGCCGCATCCGCAGGACGAGCGCCTTCAGCCGGGCGTGCTCCTCCTCCCAGCGCCGCAGGAGCTCCTCGAAGCGCGCGAACCGCTCCTTGCGTGCCTGGTGGTACGTGGCGAAGCCGGCACCGTGCACCCAGACGTCCGAGCCGGCCGCGCCGGGCTCCACGCTCACGATCTTCTCGGCGGCCCGCGACAGCAGCTCCCGGTCGTGGGAGACGAAGAGCACCGTCTTGCGGGTCTCCTTGAGCCTCTCCTCCAGCCACCGCTTCCCGGGGACGTCCAGATAGTTGTCCGGCTCGTCCAGGAGCAGCACCTCGTCCGGGCCCCTGAGCAGCGCCTCCAGGACCAGCCGCTTCTGTTCGCCCCCGCTGAGTGTGCGCACCTCGCGCCACTGGGCCTTCTCGTACGGGATCCCGAGCGCGGCCGTCGTGCAGATGTCCCAGAGGGTCTCGGCCTCGTACCCGCGCACCTCGGCCCAGTCGCTGAGAGCCTGCGCGTACGCCATCTGCGCGGCCTCGTCGTCGACGGTGAGGATCCGCTCCTCCGCCACGTCGACGGCCTTCGCCGCCTCCTTGATACGCGGCTGGGCGACGGACACCAGCAGGTCACGCACGGTCCGCCCGTCCCGCACGGAGCCCACGAACTGGCTCATCACGCCCAGCCCGCCGCTCACCGACACCGAGCCGCCGTGCGGCTGGATCTCCCCGGCGAGCAGCCTCAGGAGCGTCGTCTTGCCCGCCCCGTTCGCTCCGACGAGGGCGACGACGGCCCCGTCGGCCACCCGGAACGAGGCATCGCCGAGCAGCACCCGCCCGTCCGGTAGGTAGTACTCCAGGTGGCCCGCTTCAAGATGTCCCATGCACAGCATTGTCACGGGCGGCGAACCCCTGGCCCAACCGGATTACGCAGGCTCTAGGATTCGCGGCATGAGCTTTGGGCAAGGGGGGCCCTCCTGGGGGCCGGGAGACAGCAGGACTCCGGACTGGGCAGCACTGGCCGACGAGTCCGCGGCACGCAGCCGCCGCAGGAAGTGGCTGCTGATCGGGGGCGGCGCACTGGCGACCGCCGCCGTCGCCGCGATCGTGGCCACGGCCGTCGTCACGGCGAACGACACCGGCAGCCCCGGGTCGGACAAGAACGCGAGCGACCTGCCCGCACCCGCCGACCTGCCCTCGGACACCTCGCAGCCGCAGCCCTCCTTCTCCTCGGTGGCACCGCCGCCCCCGCCGGACCCGAAGGACTACATATCCGACGCCCGGAAGGACAAGGCACCGATCACCGTCGACGCCTTCTTCCCGGGCAAGAAGGTCACGGCGGGCGACCGCGCCCACACCAAGGGCGCGACGAACCGCACGAACAACTGCGCCGCGACCACCCAGGGCGCCCTCGGCTCGATCCTCACGTCGAACGGCTGCGACCAGGTCATCCGTGCCACGTACAGCAGCAACGGCGTCGCGGTCACCGTCGGTCTCGCCGTGTTCGGCACCGAGGCCGAGGCGAAGAAGGCGGCCCAGCAGGCGTCCGGCGGCATCGCCTCCCTGAGCGGCGCGGGCGTCCCCACGTTCTGCCGTGCCGGCGCCGTCTGCCGCCGCACCGCCAACTCCTACGGGCGCTACGCCTACTTCACCGTCGGCGGCTACACCAGCGGCAAGAACGTCACGACCGCGAGCAAGGACGTGTACGCGGTGGGCGACGACCTGACGGAGTTCACGTTCCGTCAGATCCGCCACCGGGGCGAGGTCCAGGCATCGGCAGCGGCCGGGGCTCCCACCGCCTGACACCGCGCCACCGCTCCCCCACGCACCAGTCCCGTCCCTCCCCTGCCCCGAGGACCCGCCGCCGTGCGTCTGACCGCCCTGTTCACCATCCCGCGCGTCCTGCGCCACAGCGACGCGATAGGCGCCGACCTGCCGCCGGACGAGGCCGTCGTCCTCGATGCGCCGGACCCCTCGCTGCGGGACGCGCTGGCCGCCGCCGCGGCCGGCGACCACGCCCCGGCCGCCGAACTGCTCGCCGCCACCCGCGAACACGCCCAGTGGGAGCGCAGGGACGCCTGTGTCTCCCGGCTCGCACGGGCCTCGCTGCACCACCCCGGCTGGCTGGACAGCTGGCTCGAGGAGTCGCCGCAGGACCCCGACGCCGTACTGGTCAAGGCGGACCAGTACGTCTACCAGGCCTGGCAGATACGCACCGGTGCGCGCGCCAAGCACATCGAGCACGACCAGTTCCAGGCGTTCCACGCGGTCCTGAGGGACGCCGTCCCGGTGATCTCCGAGGCCGCCGAGCTCAATCCGGGCGACCCCGTCCCGTGGCGCATCGCCCTCACCCAGGCCCGCGGCATCCAGGCCCCGCGCGAGGTCTTCGACTCCTACCTCGCCGAGGCGGCCGACTGCGACCCGCACCACGAGGGCTGCCACATCCAGGCGCTCCAGTACCTCTGCGACAAGTGGTACGGCTCGCACGAGGAGATGTTCGACTTCGCCGAGCGTTCCGCGGAACAGGCACCGCCCGGCTCCAAGCTCCACGCCCTGCCTCTCCAGGCGGTCGTGGAGTACCTCATCTCCGACGACGAGGTGCAGGGCCCCGACCCGTTCACGCCCCGCGCCGAGGCGGCCGTCACCCGTGCGCAGGCACTGTCGGACAGCTACGCCCCGGGAGACCGGGAAGCGGCCGGCTTCCGCAACCACCTGGCCATGATCCTGTGGTCGATGAACCGCTTCGAGGAAGCCCTCACCGTCTTCCGCTCCATCGGGGTGCACGCCACCACCTACCCCTGGACCTACTTCGGCGACGCCCGCGCCGAGTTCCTCGAGGCCCGCTCCGACACCCGGGTCGAGCTGGCGATGAAGGTCCCCTTCTTCCGCTCCCCGCCGAAGCCCCCGGCCTCCGAGATCCCCGACTGGGAACGGGAACTGGCACCCCGGTCGCTGGCCATCGCCGCCACCGGGCCCACCGAGGTCGCCCAGGCCGCCCTGATCTGCGGCCACAGTCTGCGCACCGCCCCGGCGGGCAGCGGCCACACGTACGTCGAGATCGTCCCCGACCCCGTACGTGGCAAGCGCGCGGCCCTGCTCCCCGAGGACCCCCTCACCTCCGCGGCCGACAACTTCACGACCGGCGAGGACTGGCCCGCCCTGGTCCTGCACCGCACCCCGGAGCGCAGCAGCTTCACGCTCCTGCACCGGGGCAGGAAGGTGGCCACCCACTCCTGGGAGACGGCGGCCCCGGCCGCGGACCACGCCGAGGTGGCCGAGACCGCGGCGGCGCTGGCCCGGGTCTACGGGCTGTCCGACCCCCGCCCGCTGATCCACCTCCTGCGCGCCACCGGCGACCCGGCCCGCCACCAGAGCGGTCTCGTCGCGGCCCTGGGCCTCCCGCCCCTGCCCGCGGGCTACGGCGGCGAGCAGGAGATCCTGGACGGCCTCCCCGGCGCCCGCGTCCTGGCCCGGCGCGGCTTCCTGGCGGGCATGCGGGACACGATGTCCACAAAGGACGGCGTCCACCCCGAGACCCCGGCCCCGGCCGAGCCCCATCCGCCCCTGTGGTGGGTCCTGCGCGTCCTGGGCCTGCTGCTGTTCACCGCGGCGGCGGTCTACGCCTGGTGGACCCCGGACATCGGCTGGTTCCGCTCCACCATGTCCAGCTTCGTCGCCGTGTACTTCGCGGCCAAGCTGGTACGGGCCCTGCGCCGCCGCCGGATCAGCAGCAGCCCGCCCCCGGCAACGTCCTGACGTTCCGGGCCTCTTCGGCCCTGGCCGCCAGCAACGCGTCCGCCGGGTAGGCCACTTCCTCCAGTGTCAGCCCGTGCGGCCGCACCACGTGCACCGCCGGATCGCGCACCTTCGCCGCCAGCACCTCGGCCGGCCACGCCGCCGGACGGCGCCCGTCCCCCACGAACAGCGCCGCGCCGATCAGCGCCCGCACCATGTTGTGGCAGAAGGCGTCGGCCTGCACCGTCGCGCCGAGCACCCCGGACTCCGCGTCCCTTACCCAGGACAGCTTCTGCAGCGTCCGGATGGTCGTGGCGCCCTCACGCTTCTTGCAGTACGCCGCGAAGTCGTGCTCACCGACCATCAGGGCGGCCGCCTCGTTCATCGCGTCGATGTCCAACGGCCGGTCGTGCCACAGCACATGACCCCTGGTCAGTGGATCCACCCCGCCGGGCCGGTCCGCGACCCGGTAGACATAGCGGCGCCACAGTGCGGAGAAGCGCGCATTGAACCCCGCGGGCGCCTCGGCCGCCCGCCAGATCCGAACATCCAGCGGCAGCCGCCCGGCCATCCGCCGCAGCAGCTTCTCCTCGTGCTCGGCCCACATCTCGGCGGGCAGGTCCACGTGCGCCACCTGGCCGCGCGCGTGCACCCCCGCGTCGGTGCGCCCGGCGACCGTGAGGTCGTACGTCACCGAGGACCGCGTCACGGTCCGCAGCGCGTCCTCGATCTCACCCTGCACCGTGCGCCTGCTGGTCTGCTTCGCCCAGCCGGAAAAGTCCTTCCCGTCGTACGAAAGGTCCAGCCGTACCCGTACGAATCCGGGCTCTGCCTCATCACTCACCAGCGCATCCTCTCAAAACAGAACGGGCCCGCACCGCCCCGAAGGGTGATGCGGACCCGTACCGGGGTCTCAGGACGCTCAGGCGTCCTTGGACTCCTCAGCAGCGGCGTCGGCCGGCTTGGCGTCCTCGACGGTCTCGGCCGGAGCCTCGTCCTTCTTGAGGGCGTCTTCCTTGACCGCACGCTTCGTCGCAGCCTCGGCCTCACCGGTGGCGGCCTGCGCCACGGTCAGGGCCTCGACGAGCTCGATGACCGCCATCGGGGCGTTGTCGCCACGACGGTTGCCGATCTTGGTGATGCGAGTGTAGCCACCGGGGCGGTTCTCGTACCGCGGGGCGATCTCGGTGAAGAGCGTGTGCACGATGCCCTTGTCCGTGATCGACTGCAGCACCAGGCGACGGTTGTGGATGTCGCCCTTCTTCGCCTTGGTGATGAAACGCTCGGCGACCGGACGCAGGCGGCGGGCCTTGGCCTCGGTCGTGGTGATGCGGCCGTGCTCGAACAGCGACTTCGCAAGGTTGATGAGAAGAAGCTTCTCGTGCGCAGCGCTGCCGCCCAGACGGGCACCCTTGGCGGGCTGAGGCATGGTTTTTCTCCTTGTGTGCTGCACCGGCCGTATCAGGTACCGGTGTCAGTTCCCGCGAGGCGGCTGCCCCACGGAAGTTCTGGTTCGCCGAGGCTTGCATCGGGCATCAGCCCAAAATCAAGCCCGCGGGGGTCCCCCCGGACGAAGTCTGGGGGAGGTTGAGGACAAAGCCCTCAGCCCCGGCACGGGGCACCCGTCGAAACGGGCACCCCGGCCGGGAGGCGGATCAGTACTGCTCGGTCTCCACGAAACCGGCGTCCGCGTCGTCGTCGGCGCCGAAGGCGTCGGCGGCGGCCGTCGGGTCGAATCCGGGCGGGCTGTCCTTGAGCGCCAGGCCCATGCCGGCCAGCTTCGCCTTGACCTCGTCGATCGACTTCGCACCGAAGTTGCGGATGTCGAGCAGGTCGGCCTCGGAGCGGGCGACGAGCTCACCCACGGAGTGGATGCCCTCGCGCTTGAGGCAGTTGTACGAACGGACCGTGAGCTCGAGCTCCTCGATCGGCAGCGCCAGATCGGCGGCGAGCGCGGCGTCCGTCGGGGACGGGCCCATGTCGATGCCCTCGGCGTCGATGTTGAGCTCGCGCGCCAGACCGAACAGCTCGACCAGGGTCTTACCGGCCGACGCCATGGCGTCACGGGGACGCATGGCCTGCTTGGTCTCGACGTCGACGATCAGCTTGTCGAAGTCGGTGCGCTGCTCGACACGGGTCGCCTCGACCTTGTACGTGACCTTGAGCACCGGCGAGTAGATGGAGTCGACCGGAATCCGGCCGATCTCCTGGCCCACCTGCTTGTTCTGGACGGCGGAGACGTAGCCGCGACCGCGCTCGACGGTCAGCTCCATCTCCAGCTTGCCCTTGCCGTTCAGCGTGGCCAGGACGAGGTCCGGGTTGTGGACCTCGACACCGGCCGGCGGGGCGATGTCAGCAGCGGTGACCAGGCCGGGACCCTGCTTGCGCAGGTACATCACGACCGGCTCGTCGTGCTCCGAGGAGACGACCAGCTGCTTGATGTTGAGGATGAGGTCGGTGACGTCCTCCTTGACGCCCGGCACGGTGGTGAACTCGTGCAGGACACCGTCGATCCGGATGCTGGTGACAGCGGCACCGGGGATCGAGGAGAGGAGGGTACGACGCAGGGAGTTGCCGAGGGTGTAACCGAAGCCCGGCTCCAGCGGCTCGATCACGAACCGGGAGCGGAACTCGTCGACGACCTCTTCGGTCAGCGACGGACGCTGAGCGATAAGCATGAAGGAATCCTTCAGTCGTGGGCACCCACTATTTGATGCCCGACAGATGTAACAAGGGTACGGGCGGCACACCCCCGAAGAGGCATACCGCCCGGACCCGCACTACTGACCGACGGCCGTCACCGGCCGTCGAACATCAGACGCGACGACGCTTCGGCGGACGGCAGCCGTTGTGCGGCGTCGGGGTGACGTCCTGGATCGAACCGACCTCGAGGCCCGTGGCCTGCAGGGAGCGGATCGCGGTCTCGCGGCCGGAGCCCGGACCCTTCACGAAGACGTCAACCTTGCGCATGCCGTGCTCCTGCGCGCGGCGGGCGGCCGACTCGGCGGCCATCTGCGCGGCGAAGGGGGTGGACTTGCGCGAGCCCTTGAAGCCGACGTGGCCGGCGGAGGCCCAGGAGATCACGTTGCCCGAGGGGTCCGTGATCGAGACGATGGTGTTGTTGAACGTGCTCTTGATGTGCGCGTGCCCGTGAGCGACGTTCTTCTTTTCCTTGCGACGCACCTTCTTGGCTGCGCCCTGACGACCCTTGGGGGGCATGTCTTGACTCCAGATGGAGAGGGGAGGTGATCGGTCCTACAGCGAAGACCGCTGGTTGCTGCGAGATCCGGTGGCCCGGACACCCGCAGTGCGTCCGCTGAGGACTACTTCTTGCCCGGCTTCTTCTTACCGGCGATCGCGCGACGCGGGCCCTTGCGGGTACGCGCGTTGGTGCTGGTGCGCTGACCGTGGACCGGCAGACCGCGACGGTGCCGGATGCCCTGGTAGCAGCCGATCTCGATCTTGCGGCGGATGTCGCCCTGGATCTCGCGGCGAAGGTCACCCTCGGTGCGGAGGTTGGCGTCCACGTACTCGCGGATCTTGACCAGGTCCTCTTCGGCCAGGTCACGAACGCGGGCGTTGGGGTTCACGCCGGTGGTGGCGAGGATCTCCTTGGACCGGGTGCGCCCGATACCGAAGACGTAGGTGAGGGCAACCTCCACGCGCTTTTCGCGCGGGATGTCAACACCTGAAACGCGTGCCATTCAATGGCTCCAGTTGTTATTTCGGGGGTCTTCCGCGGTACCACTCCCGAACGCCGACCTCATCCGTGCTGGAAGAGGTGGTACGTCCGGGTCCCCGGCCCCCGCCGGAGGTGTCGTCAGCCGAAGCTTGGACGGGCACTGCGTATGTACGTTTACGTGCGTCGCGCGAAGAGCTGCGAGATGCAGGTGGTCGTGCTTCAGCCCTGGCGCTGCTTGTGGCGCAGGTTGTCGCAGATGACCATGACCCGGCCGTGACGGCGGATCACCTTGCACTTGTCGCAGATCTTCTTGACGCTCGGCTTGACCTTCATGGGATGTCAGGTTCTCCGGGTCAGTGCCCTCACCGCGCCGTAGCAGCGGTGGCGGCAAGATCTACTTGTACCGGTAGACGATCCGGCCACGCGTCAGGTCGTACGGAGACAGCTCCACCACGACCCGGTCATCCGGGAGGATACGGATGTAGTGCATCCGCATCTTGCCGCTGATGTGCGCGAGGACCTTGTGACCGTTCTGGAGTTCCACCTTGAACATGGCGTTCGGGAGGGACTCGATCACGGTGCCCTCAATTTCGATGGCACCTTGCTTCTTGGCCACGCTTCGCCTTTCGAATCGGCTACCTTGATCGACTCCGGCCGCCGTATGCGGACACACGGATGCACGAGAGCCGACGAGTCAGTCTACGTCAGCGGACTCCAAAAGACGAATCCGTCAAGTTTGCCCACTGGGACTGATCCTTAGACACGTATTCCCGACGCAGTCCTTGCGGACCGGCGCCGGGACACGTCGTGAGCTGCTCAGCCGAGGGGGTCGGGCGCCACCTCGACGCCGTACTGCGCCAGCCTCGCGCGTCCGCAGTCCGGTGCCGTCAGGACCAGCGGCCCCTGCTCCGTGAGCGCGATCGAGTGCTCCCAGTGGGAGGACCAGCTCCCGTCCGTGGTGAGGACGGTCCACTCGTCGGCGAGGACCTTCGTCTGCGCCGTACCCAGCGAGACCATCGGCTCGATCGCCAGGCAGACGCCCGGGACCAGCTTGATGCCCTTGCCGCGCTTGCGGGAGACGTAGTTCAGCAGGTGCGGGTCCATGTGCATCTCGGTGCCGATGCCGTGGCCGCCGTAGTCCTCGATGATCCCGTACTTGCCGGTCGCCGGCCGGGGCTGGCGGCGGATGTAGGACTCGATGGCCTTCGAGATGTCCACGAGCCGGTTGTTCAGCTTCATCGCGGCGATCCCGGCCCACATGGACTCCTCGGTCACCCGGGAGAGCTCGACGAGCTCCGGAGCGTGACCGGTGCCCACGAAGGCGGTGTACGCCGCGTCCCCGTGCCAGCCGTCGATGATCGCGCCGGCGTCGATCGAGATGATGTCGCCGTCCTTGAGGACGGTCTTCTCGTCCGGGATGCCGTGGACGACGACCTCGTTGACCGAGGTGCAGATCGTCGCGGGGAATCCGCCGTAGCCCAGGAAGTTCGACTTCGCTCCGTGATCGGCGATCACCTTGCGTGCGACCTCGTCCAGGTCCTTCGTGGTGGCTCCGGGGACGGCCGCCTCGCGCGTCGCGGCGTGAATGGCAGCGACCACCAGGCCCGCCTCGCGCATCTTCGCGATCTGCTCGGGGGTCTTGATCTGCACCATTGCTCGGCGCCTCTCTGCGTTCGAAGGGGACGGTCGGGGCCGTACTCCACGATACGGCGCAAACAGCAGGCCGCGACGCCCTGAGGCGCCGCGGCCGGCTGCAGTGGTGGAACGCGGGGGCGTCAGCCCTCGTCGGAGCTCTTGAGAGCCTCCATGGCCCGCTCGGTCACATCGGTGACCTTGCCGAGCGCGGAGATCGTGACGACCAGGCCCTGGGCCCGGTAGTAGTCGATGATCGGCTCGGTCTGCGTGTGGTAGACCTCGAGCCGGGTACGAACCGTCTCTTCGCTGTCGTCGTCGCGCTGGTACAGCTCGCCGCCGCACTCGTCGCAGACTCCGCTGGTCTTCGGCGGGTTGTACGTCACGTGAAAGACGTGAGCGCTCTCGTTCCGGCAGATGCGGCGGCCCGCGATGCGCTTGACCACCTCGTCCTCGGGGACCTCCAGGTCGAGCACCGCGTCCAGCTTGACGCTCTCACTCCTGAGCATCTCGTCAAGCGCCTCGGCCTGCCCCACGTTGCGGGGGAAGCCGTCGAGCAGGAAGCCGTTCACGGCGTCCGGCTGGGACATGCGGTCCTTGGCCATTCCGATGGTGACTTCGTCCGGCACCAGCTGTCCCGCGTCCATGAAGGCGCGGGCCTGCTTGCCAAGGTCGGTGCCCTGGCTGATGTTGGCGCGGAAGAGGTCGCCCGTGGAGATGTGCGGAATCGACAGGTTCTTGGCAAGGTACGCAGCCTGCGTTCCCTTGCCGGCACCGGGCGGCCCGACGAGGACGATTCGCATCAGCGGAGGAACCCTTCGTAATTGCGCTGCTGGAGCTGACTCTCGATCTGCTTCACGGTTTCCAGACCCACACCCACGATGATCAGGATGCTTGTCCCGCCGAACGGGAAGTTCTGGTTGGCACCGCCGAAGCCTGCCAACGCCATCGTCGGCACGAGTGCGATCAGACCCAGATACAGCGAGCCCGGCCAAGTGATCCTGTTGAGCACGTAGCTCAGGTACTCGGCGGTCGGGCGACCAGCCCGGATACCCGGGATGAAGCCACCATACTTCTTCATGTTGTCGGCGACTTCCTCGGGGTTGAACGAAATCGCCACATAGAAGAAGGCGAAGAACACGATCAACAGGAAGTACGTCGCGATGTAGTACGGGTGGTCACCCTTGACGAAGTGGTCCTGGATCCAGGTCGCCCAGCCCGCAGTGGAGTTGGAGAACTGGACGATCAGAGCCGGGATGTAGAGCAGCGAAGAAGCGAAGATGACGGGAATCACACCCGCCTGGTTCACCTTCAACGGGATGTAAGTGGACGTACCGCCGTACGACCGGCGCCCGATCATGCGCTTCGCGTACTGCACCGGAACCCGTCGCTGGGCCTGCTCGACGAAGACGACGAGGCCGACCATGACGAAGCCGATGAGGATGACGGTGATGAACTCGATCCAGCCGTCGGCGAGCTTGCCGCTCTGCTTGATGGCCCACAGCGCGCCGGGGAAGCTGGCGGCGATCGAGATGAACATCAGGATCGACATGCCGTTGCCGATGCCGCGGTCGGTGATGATCTCACCGAGCCACATGACGGCGGCGGTTCCGGCGGTCATGGTGACCACCATGACGACGGTCGTGAAGATCGACTGGTTGGGGACGATCTGGTCGGCGACGGGGCAGCCGCTGAACAGCGCCCCGCTGCGGGCAGTTGCCACCAGGCCGGTGCCCTGGAGGATCGCCAGCGCCACGGTCAGATAACGCGTGTACTGCGTGATCTTTGCCTGGCCCGACTGCCCCTCCTTCTTGAGGGCTTCCAGTCGGGGGATGACGACGGTCAGCAGCTGAAGAATGATGCTGGCCGTGATGTACGGCATGATGCCGAGCGCGAAGATCGTGATCTGCAGCAGTGCACCACCGCTGAACATGTTCACCAGGCCGAAGAGGCTGTTATTGCCCTTACTTGCCTGGTCAACACAAATCTGGACGTTCTCGTAGCTCACCCCGGGTACGGGAATGTGCGCCCCGAGACGGTAGAGCACGATGATGCCGAGCGTGAAGAGCAGCTTCTTGCGCAGGTCGGGCGTCTTGAACGCCCGGGCGAACGCGGTGAGCACGGTGCCTCCTGCGACCCCCGCGCAATGCGTAGAGGTGACGGTCTTGAGGATCGACGATTAGGTAACAGTCAATGGTCCCCGGGCGCTTGCCCAGGGCTTACCACAGCAACAGTGGACGCCACCTTACCGGCGGACATGCCCCCCTAGGAACGACCAACCGGGGATGCCCCATATGAGAGGCATCCCCGGTCGGATGTTCAGACCACCGAATTGTCCGTGTTGTCTCAGACGAGTTCGGTGACGGTGCCGCCGGCGGCGGCAATCTTCTCCTTGGCGGAGCCGGAAACGGCGTCAACCGAAACCTGCAGTGCCACGGAGATCTCGCCCTGTCCGAGGACCTTGACGAGGTGGTTGTTGCGCACAGCGCCCTTGGCGACCAGATCGGCCACCGTGACCTCTCCACCCTCGGGGTAGAGCGTCGCGAGCTTGTCCAGGTTCACGACCTGGTACTCCGTGCGGAACGGGTTCTTGAAGCCCTTGAGCTTCGGGAGACGCATGTGGAGGGGCATCTGGCCACCCTCGAAGCGCTCCGGAACCTGGTAACGAGCCTTCGTACCCTTGGTACCACGGCCTGCGGTCTTACCCTTGGACGCCTCACCACGACCCACACGGGTCTTGGCGGTCTTGGCGCCCGGGGCAGGCCGGAGGTTGTGGGCCTTCAGCGGGCTGTTCTCCGCCATATCAGTCAACCTCCTCAACCGTCACGAGGTGGCGGACGGTGTGAACCATTCCGCGGAACTCGGGGCGGTCCTCCTTGACAACTACGTCGTGCAGGCGCTTGAGCCCGAGCGAACGCAGGGTGTCGCGGTGGTTCTGCTTGCTGCCGATGTACGACTTCGTCTGCGTGATCTTGAGGCGAGCCATTACGCACCCGCTCCCGCACGTGCACGAAGCAGAGCCGCGGGGGCGACGTCCTCGAGGGGCAGACCACGGCGAGCCGCGATCTCCTCGGGACGCTGCAGGCCCTGGAGGGCCGCCACGGTCGCGTGCACGATGTTGATCGGGTTCGAAGAACCGAGCGACTTCGACAGGATGTCGTGAACGCCGGCGCACTCCAGAACGGCGCGCACCGGGCCACCCGCGATCACACCGGTACCGGGGGAAGCAGGCTTGAGCAGGACAACGCCCGCAGCCTTCTCGCCCTGGATCGGGTGAGGGATGGTGCCCTGGATACGCGGAACCTTGAAGAAGCTCTTCTTGGCCTCTTCAACGCCCTTGGCGATGGCCGCGGGAACTTCCTTGGCCTTGCCGTATCCGACACCGACGGTACCGTCACCATCGCCCACCACGACCAGCGCGGTGAAGCTGAAGCGACGACCACCCTTCACAACCTTGGCGACGCGGTTGATCGCGACGACGCGCTCGACGTACGCGGTCTTC
Organism: Streptomyces sp. NPDC056452; assembly: GCF_042796085.1. Lineage (NCBI taxonomy): Bacteria > Bacillati > Actinomycetota > Actinomycetes > Kitasatosporales > Streptomycetaceae > Streptomyces > Streptomyces sp. NPDC056452. The sequence goes on along the minus strand of NZ_JBHTRI010000013.1, from coordinate 91,638 downwards.
TCGGCGGCGCTGGCGCCACCGTCACGGCCCTTCCGGTCCCGCCGCTCGCCGCCACCGGCACCGCTTCCGCGGCGCTGGGGTCCAGCCATTGGAATTACCTCTCTCTGTTACGTCCGCTGTGCGTAGGAACCGGGGCTTAGAACTTCAGCCCGGCTTCACGGGCGGCGTCAGCCAGAGCGGCAATCCGCCCGGCGTACTGGTTACCACCGCGGTCAAACACGACGGCCTCGACGCCTGCGGCCTTGGCGCGCTCGGCGACCAGGGCCCCGACCTGCTTGGCCAGGGTGCTCTTGTCACCCTCGCCACCACGGATGGAAGCGTCCAGGGTCGATGCCGAAGCGAGCGTGTGGCCCGCGACGTCGTCGATGACCTGAGCCACCATGTGGCGGTTGGAACGCGTCACAACCAGGCGCGGCCGCTCCGGCGAACCGGAGATGTGCTTGCGGACGCGGATGTGGCGGCGCTTGAGGGCGGCACGCTTGTAGGCGTCACCCTTGGCGATCTTTACACCGTATGCCATGGCTTACTTACCCGCCTTTCCGACCTTGCGGCGGATAACCTCGCCGGCGTACTTGACGCCCTTGGCCTTGTACGGGTCGGGCTTCCGCAGCTTGCGGATCTTCGCGGAGACCTCGCCGACCTTCTGCTTGTCGATGCCCTCGACACTGAACTTCGTGGGCGACTCGACCTTGAAGGTGATGCCTTCCGGAGCCTCGATGAGGATCGGGTGGCTGTAGCCCAGGGCGAACTCCAGGTTGGAGCCCTTCGCCTGGACCCGGTAACCGACACCGCTGATCTCGAGCGCCTTGCTGTATCCCGAGGTCACGCCGGTGATCATGTTCGCCACCAGCGTGCGGGACAGGCCGTGAAGGGCCTTGTTCTGACGCTCGTCGTTAGGGCGGACGACGTTGAGCACGCCGTCCTCACCCTTGGTGACCTCGATCGGCGCGGCAACGGTGTGCGAGAGGGAACCCTTGGGGCCCTTCACCGCGACCGTGCGGCCATCGATGGTGACGTCCACACCGGCGGGAACCTGGATGGGGAGCTTGCCGATTCGCGACATGAGCTATTCCTCCGTTCCCGACTACCAGACGTAGGCGAGGACTTCCCCACCTACGCCCTTCTTGCTGGCCTGCTGGCCGGTCAGGAGACCGTGGGACGTGGAGATGATCGCCACGCCCAGGCCGCCGAGAACCTTCGGCAGATTGGTGGACTTTGCGTATACACGCAGACCCGGCTTCGAAATGCGCTTGATGCCGGCAATCGAACGCTCGCGGTTCGGCCCGAACTTCAGCTCGAGAACGAGGCTCTTACCGACCTCGGCGTCCTCGACCTTCCAGCCGGTGATGAAGCCCTCCTGCTGGAGGATCTCCGCGATGTGCGACTTGATCTTGCTGTGCGGCATTGCGACATCGTCGTGATACGCCGAGTTCGCGTTACGCAGACGCGTGAGCATGTCTGCGATGGGATCAGTCATGGTCATGAGTTGGCCTTCGGCCTCTCTCGCCGGGGTTTCCTGTATGCGCCATCCCTCTCCCCACTCAGTGGCGGGACGGGTGCGGTGCGGGGACCTACGGCGTAGTAAGTCGGTCAGGGCGGCAGGCGCCCAACCCTTCAAGCCTACGGCATGAAGAGCGGGGCTCCTGCCGACCAGATACTTACCGAGAGCTTTCTGGTCCTCCCAACGCCCAAAGGGCGAAGGAGAATTACCAGGAGCTCTTGGTCACGCCCGGCAGCTCGCCACGGTGAGCCATCTCACGAAGGCACACGCGGCACAGGCCGAACTTGCGGTAGACGGAGTGGGGCCGGCCGCAGCGCTGGCAGCGGGTGTACCCGCGCACGCCGAACTTCGGCTTACGGGCGGCCTTAGCGATCAGAGCCTTCTTCGCCACGGTCAGTTCTCCTTGAACGGGAAGCCGAGGTGACGAAGCAGGGCACGACCCTCGTCGTCGTTGGTCGCCGTGGTGACCACGGTGATGTCCATGCCCCGGACCCGGTCGATCTTGTCCTGGTCGATCTCGTGGAACATGACCTGCTCCGTGAGACCGAAGGTGTAGTTGCCACGGCCGTCGAACTGCTTCGGCGACAGGCCACGGAAGTCACGGATACGCGGAAGCGCGAGCGACAGCGTACGGTCCAGGAACTCCCACATGCGGTCACCACGGAGGGTGACGTGGCAGCCGATCGGCTGCCCCTCGCGCAGCTTGAACTGCGCGATCGACTTGCGGGCCTTGGTGACGGCCGGCTTCTGACCGGTGATCGTGGTGAGGTCCTTGACGGCACCGTCGATCAGCTTGGAGTCGCGGGCGGCGTCGCCCACACCCATGTTGACCACGATCTTGACCAGACCGGGGATCTGCATGACGTTCTCGTACGAGAACTCCTCACGCAGCTTGCCGGCGATTTCCTCGCGGTAGCGCGTCTTGAGACGCGGCGCAGTGGTGGTCGTCATCAGATGTCCTCACCGGTCCGCTTGGCAACGCGGATCTTCTTGCCCTCGTCGTCAAAGCGGTAGCCGACGCGGGTGACGACCTTGTTGCCGTCCTTCTCCACGACCAGCTGAACGTTGCTGACGTGAATCGGGGCCTCGGTGGTGACAATGCCACCCGTCTGCGAGCCGCGAGCCGTCTGACCGGCCTTGGTGTGCTTCTTGACCCGGTTGACACCCTCGACGAGGACGCGGTCCTGAGCGGGGAAGGCAACGATGACCTTGCCCTGCTTGCCCTTGTCCTTACCGGTGATGACCTGAACCAGGTCGCCCTTCTTGATCTTCATGCTTACAGCACCTCCGGCGCGAGCGAGATGATCTTCATGAACTTCTTCTCGCGCAGCTCTCGGCCCACGGGGCCGAAGATACGGGTGCCGCGGGGGTCGCCGTCGTTCTTGAGAATGACAGCGGCGTTCTCGTCGAAGCGGATGTACGAGCCATCCTGACGACGACGCTCCTTGACGGTGCGAACGATGACGGCCTTGACGACGTCACCCTTCTTCACGTTGCCACCGGGGATCGCGTCCTTGACGGTGGCGACGATGACGTCACCGATGCCCGCGTAGCGGCGACCCGAGCCACCGAGAACACGGATGGTGAGAATTTCCTTCGCACCCGTGTTGTCGGCGACGCGCAGTCGCGACTCCTGCTGGATCACGTCTATCTCCTGATCGTCTGCCGGTTCCCGGCGGGGGCTCCGGTGAAGGAGCCCCCGCCGAGCCTGGCGGAACTTGCCTGAGGGGGAAGCCCTTCAGGAATTACTTGGCCTTCTCGAGGATCTCGACGATGCGCCAGCGCTTCGAAGCGGACAGCGGACGCGTCTCCATGATGATGACGCGGTCGCCGACGCCTGCAGCGTTCTGCTCGTCGTGGGCCTTGAGCTTGTTCGTACGGCGGATGACCTTGCCGTACAGCGCGTGCTTGACGCGGTCCTCGACAGCGACGACGACGGTCTTGTCCATCTTGTCGCTGACGACCAGACCCTCACGGGTCTTGCGGAAACCGCGGTCAGTGTTGGTCTCAGTCACAGTCTTCTCGCTCATCAGACGCTCTCCACCGTCTCGATGCCCAGCTCGCGCTCGCGCATCAGGGTGTAGATCCGGGCGATGTCCTTACGGACGGACTTGAGCCGACCGTGGTTCTCGAGCTGCCCCGTCGCCGCCTGGAAGCGGAGGTTGAACAGCTCTTCCTTGGCCTCGCGGAGCTTGTTGAGGAGCTCCTCGTTGCCCAGCTCGCGCAGCTCGGACGCCTTGGTACCGGCCGACATCACGACTCACCTGCCTCGCGCCGAACGATCCGGCACTTCATCGGAAGCTTGTGAGCAGCGCGGGTGAGCGCCTCACGAGCAATCTTCTCGTTCGGGTAGGACAGCTCGAACATCACCCGACCGGGCTTGACGTTCGCGATCCACCACTCGGGAGAACCCTTACCGGAACCCATGCGGGTCTCGGCAGGCTTCTTCGTCAGGGGGCGGTCCGGGTAGATGTTGATCCAGACCTTGCCGCCACGCTTGATGTGGCGGGTCATCGCGATACGAGCTGCCTCGATCTGGCGGTTCGTCACGTACGCCGGGGTCAGCGCCTGGATGCCGTACTCGCCGAACGCAACCTGCGTGCCACCCTTGGACATACCGCTGCGCTTCGGGTGGTGCTGCTTGCGGTGCTTGACCCTACGGGGGATCAGCATTTCGGTCAGGCCTCCGTTCCGGTGCTCTCAGCCGGAGCAGCGGCGGCGGGAGCGTCGGCCTTGGGGGCCTCTGCTGCCGGCGCGGACTGCTGCGGCTTGCGGCCGCGACCGCCACGCTCGCCACCACGGCCACCACGGCCGGCCGGGCGGTCAGCGCCGCCACGAGCCGGACGGTTGCCGGCGCGAGCCGCTGCGTTCTCGGCGCGGACCTCGGCGATGTTCTTGACGTCGCCCTTGTAGATCCAGACCTTCACGCCGATGCGGCCGAAGGTCGTCTTGGCCTCGAAGAAGCCGTAGTCGACGTTCGCACGGAGCGTGTGCAGGGGCACGCGGCCCTCGCGGTAGAACTCCGAGCGGGACATCTCGGCGCCGCCGAGGCGGCCACCGCACTGGATCTTGATGCCCTTTGCGCCGGCCTTCATCGTGCTCTGCATGCTCTTACGCATGGCACGACGGAAGGAGACGCGGGAGGAGAGCTGCTCGGCGACGGCCTGGGCCACCAGCTGAGCGTCCACCTCGGGGTTCTTGACCTCGAGGATGTTCAGCTGGACCTGCTTGCCGGTCAGCTTCTCCAGCTCGCCACGGATGCGGTCGGCCTCGGCGCCACGGCGACCGATGACGATGCCCGGGCGGGCGGTGTGGATGTCAACGCGGACGCGGTCGCGGGTGCGCTCGATCTCAACCTTCGAGATACCGGCACGCTCCATGCCCTTCGTCATCATGCGACGAATGGCAACGTCTTCCTTGACGTAGTCCTTGTACAGCTTGTCGGCGTACCAACGGGACTTGAAGTCCGTGGTAATGCCGAGCCGGAACCCATGCGGGTTAACCTTCTGGCCCATTACCGGGTTCCTTCCTTGCTGCTGACGACCACGGTGATGTGGCTGGTCCGCTTACGGATCCGGTAGGCACGGCCCTGAGCACGCGGACGGAACCGCTTCAGGGTCGGGCCCTCGTCCACGTACGCCTCGCTGATGACCAGCGAAGAGGCGTCAGGGTGGTCGTAGTTGTGTGCAGCGTTGGCGATGGCGCTGTCAAGCACCTTGCCAACCGGCACGCTCGCGGCCTGCGGGGCGAAACGCAGGACCGCCTGAGCCTCCGTGGCATCCATGCCACGGATGAGGTCCACCACTCGGCGGGCCTTCATGGGCGTGACGCGGATGTACCGCGCCTGGGCCCTGGCTTCCATGGTTGTCCCTTCGGTGTGAGTCATAGTCGTTTCCACCCCGCGCTAGCGGCGCTTCGACTTCCGGTCGTCCTTGACGTGGCCGCGGAAGGTGCGAGTCGGCGAGAACTCGCCGAGCTTGTGGCCGACCATCGACTCGGTGACGAACACCGGGACGTGGATCTTGCCGTTGTGCACCGCGATGGTGTGGCCCAGCATGGCCGGGATGATCATCGAGCGACGGGACCAGGTCTTGATGACGTTCTTGGTGCCTGCCTCGTTCTGTACGTCCACCTTCTTGATGAGGTGGCCGTCGACGAAGGGCCCCTTCTTGAGACTGCGCGGCATCTAAACCCGCTCCTAGCGCTTCTTGTTCGTCTTGCGGCGGCGGACGATGTACTTGCTCGATGCCTTCTTCGGCGAGCGAGTACGACCCTCCTTCTGACCCCACGGCGAGACCGGGTGACGTCCACCGGAGGTCTTGCCTTCACCACCACCGTGCGGGTGGTCAACCGGGTTCATCGCGACACCGCGGACGGTCGGGCGTACGCCCTTCCAGCGCATACGGCCGGCCTTGCCCCAGTTGATGTTCGACTGCTCGGCGTTGCCGACCTCACCGATGGTGGCGCGGCAGCGGGCGTCGACCAGCCGGATCTCTCCGGAAGGCATACGAAGGTGGGCCATCGTGCCCTCCTTCGCCAGCAGCTGCACGGAGGCACCCGCGGAACGGGCGAACTTCGCGCCGCCGCCGGGCCGCAGCTCGATGGCGTGGATGGTCGTACCGACCGGGATGTTGCGCAGCGCCAGGTTGTTGCCCGGCTTGATGTCTGCGGTCGGCCCGTTCTCGATGCGGTCACCCTGCGACAGACCACGGGGAGCGACGATGTAACGCTTCTCGCCGTCCGCGTAGTGCAGCAGCGCGATGCGCGCAGTGCGGTTCGGGTCGTACTCGATGTGCGCGACCTTGGCCGGCACGCCGTCCTTGTCGTGACGACGGAAGTCGATCACTCGGTAGGCGCGCTTGTGGCCACCGCCCTGGTGGCGAACGGTCACACGACCGGCGTTGTTACGGCCGCCCTTGCTGTGCAGGGGGCGGACCAGCGACTTCTCCGGCGTGGACCGCGTGATCTCGACAAAGTCGGCGACGCTGGAGCCACGACGGCCCGGGGTCGTCGGCTTGTACTTGCGGATACCCATTTCTCAGTCCTCGTCCGATTCCGGACGACTCGACCTCCGTCAGGAGGTCGGGCCGCCGAAGATGTCGATACGGTCGCCCTCGGCGAGGGTCACGATGGCGCGCTTGGTGTCAGCGCGCTTGCCGAAGCCGGTCTTGGTCCGCTTGCGCTTGCCCTGCCGGTTGATCGTGTTGACCCCGGTGACCTTGACCGAGAAGACCGCTTCCACGGCCTGCTTGATCTGGGTCTTGTTGGAGCCCGGCGCGACGATGAACGTGTACTTGTTCTCGTCGAGCAGCGCGTAGCTCTTCTCGGACACAACCGGCTTGACGAGAACGTCGCGCGGGTCCGAGTAGGTCTTGCTCGTGATGGTCGAGCTGGTAACGGTCGCCTCGCTCATCAGGCGTCGCTCCCTTCGGTCTCAGCGGTCTGGGGGCCAGACACGAAGGACTCGAAAGCGGCCTGAGTGAAGACCACGTCGTCAGAGACGATCACGTCGTACGTGTTCAGCTGGCCCGGCTCCAGGATGTGCACCTGGGGCAGGTTGCGTGCGGACAGCCACGCGGCCTCGTCGGCGCGGTCGACGACCAGGAGCAGGTTGCTGCGCTCCGAGATCTTGCCGAACAGCGTCTTGGCGGCCTTCGTGGAAACTCCACCCTCGACCACGCCGGTGATGACGTGGATGCGGGAGTGACGCGCCCGGTCGGAGAGGGCACCACGCAGGGCGGCGGCCTTCATCTTCTTCGGGGTGCGCTGCGAGTAGTCACGCGGCTTGGGGCCGTGGACGACGCCACCGCCCGCGAACTGCGGCGCGCGGGTCGAACCCTGGCGGGCGCGGCCGGTGCCCTTCTGGCGGTAAGGCTTACGGCCACCACCGCGGACTTCACCGCGGCGCTTGGTCGAGTGCGTGCCCTGACGGGCAGCTGCCAGCTGTGCGACAACGACCTGGTGGATCAGCGGAACGCTGGTCTTCGCGTCGAAGATCTCCGCGGGGAGCTCGACGGTACCGGCCTTGTCGCCTGCCGGCGAAAGGATGTCAATGGTGCTCATTACCTCAAGCCCCCTTGGCCGCGGTACGGACCAGGACGAGGCCGCCGTTCGGACCGGGGACTGCGCCCTTGATGAGGAGCAGACCCTTCTCCGCGTCAACCGCGTGGATGGTCAGGTTCTGGGTGGTGACGCGCTCGTTACCCATCCGGCCGGCCATGCGCATGCCCTTGAAGACACGCCCAGGGGTGGCGCAGCCACCGATCGAACCGGGGGAACGGTGCTTGCGCTGGACGCCGTGGCCGGCGCCGAGGCCCTTGAAGTTGTGACGCTTCATGACACCGGCGAAGCCCTTGCCCTTGCTCTTGCCCGTGACGTCAACCTTGACGCCGGACTCGAACACCTCGGCAGTGATCTCCTGGCCCAGCGTGTACTCGCTGGAGTCAGGGGTGCGGAGCTCCACCAGGTGGCGGCGCGGGGTCACGTCGGCCTTGGCGAAGTGGCCCTTGAGGGGCTTGTTCACCTTGCGCGGGTCGATCTCGCCGAAGGCGATCTGGACCGACTCGTAGCCGTCGCTGTCGTTGGTGCGGACCTGCGTCACGACGCACGGACCGGCCTTGACGACGGTCACCGGGACAACCCGGTTGTTCTCGTCCCAGACCTGGGTCATGCCGAGCTTCTCGCCCAGGACGCCCTTGATGTTCTTGCTCATCTCGGCCCGTCCCCTCAGAGCTTGATCTCGATGTCGACGCCAGCCGGCAGGTCGAGGCGCATCAGCGAGTCAACCGTCTTCGGCGTGGGGTCGAGAATGTCGATGAGGCGCTTGTGCGTGCGCATCTCGAAGTGCTCGCGAGAGTCCTTGTACTTGTGCGGCGACTTGATGACGCAGTACACGTTCTTCTCAGTGGGCAGCGGCACCGGGCCTGCGACCGACGCACCAGTGCGGGTCACCGTCTCGACGATCTTCTTCGCCGAGGAGTCGATGACCTCGTGGTCGTAGGCCTTGAGCCGGATGCGGATCTTCTGTCCCGCCATGGCTACTAGTAGTCCTGTCTCTCATAACGCTCTGGAACCCGGGAGTTCTAAGGACTCCACCTCCGACCCACGCGGTCGGGCGTGTCGCATCCCCTCTACGAAAATCTCCCGAAGGAAATCCCAACCAAGGGGGTGCGGGCCTGAGACCTCGCGGCCGGGGGCGAAACACCCACCGGGTGCCTGGTCTGCGCCCTGCTGAACTTCCCGAAAGATTCCCGTACGTCCGACCCGCATGGGGTCGACGAGTACTGTGGGACTCGCTTCCGGTCCTCCCGGCGGGAGGCGCGCAGCATTGACACTCAACCGAGCAACCTGGCTAGTGTGCCATACGGGTCGCAGGCCTGGCCAATCGGGCGGAGGATCTTACCCCCCGTGGTCGGATGGTCAAACGCGGGCACGCCCGGGGCTGCCACCGGGCCCCCGTACCCCTCCTGCAAAACTCTCCCCGTGGATACGAACACGGCCCCTGCCTGGACGCTGCGGCCCGCTGACCTGCGGGACCTCGAGACGATCGTGGAGCTCCGGGCGGCCGTGATGCGCCCCGACCTGGAGCGTCTGGGCCGCTACGACGACCATCGCGTACGACAGCGCCTGCGGGACGCCTACGTCCCCGCGCACACCTCGGTCGTGGAGGCCGACGGGGCCTTCGCGGGCTGTGTCGCCCTGCGCCCGCAGCAGGGCGGTCACTGGCTGGAGCACTTCTACCTCTCCCCCGCCCTCCAGGGCCGCGGGCTCGGCTCCGCGGTCCTGCGCGCGCTCCTGGACCGTACGGACGCCGAGGGCACCACCGTCCGGCTGAACGTGCTCCAGGGCAGCGCGGCCAGGCGTCTGTACGAGCGCCACGGCTTCGTCCTGGAGGACGAGGACCCCGTCGACGTCTTCATGGTCCGCGCACCGAGGACCTGACCGGGGCAACCTGCCCGCGCGCATCTCCGTCTATCCCCCCGCAGGACCGGGCCGACCGACCCTGACCTGCGCCGAGTTGGCAGTACGCAGCACAGGACCGCCCACGCGTCCGCTGCGGGGGAAGCGGAAGCGGACGGAGTGCGCGGCGTGACGGATCGACCTGCCCTGCCCGGAAGAGGGGTGCCCCGGCGCACCGCCCTGTTGGCGGCCACCGCGACGGCCGCCCTCAGCGCCTGCTCCGTACCGGCCCCCCGGCGCCGCAACCCCACACCGAACCCCGCCCCGGGCTTCCCGATCAGCAGTGCGCGGCGGGCCCTGCTGATGCAGATACTCGCCCACCCGGACGACGACCTGTACTTCATGAACCCGGACACCCGGCAGCTGCTCGACGCCGGGACGCCCCTGGTCTGCGTCTATCTCACGGCGGGCGAGGCCGACGGCGTCAACAGGATCCCCGGTGCCGGGCGGCCCGCCCCGGACAGGGCCGCGTACTCCTCCTCACGCCACCAGGGCCTCCGACAGGCGTACGCGGCCCTCCTCGGGCTCGACAGGTTCACTCCCTGGCAGCGGTCCGTCGTCACCCTGCACGGCCGCCACCGGGCCGAGATCAACGTCCTCGCGAACGGCGCGCGCCGGGTCGAGCTGATCTTCCTCAACACCGCCATGCACACCTCGCACGGCCGTCTCGGGCTGCCGAGCCTCTGGCGGGACCGCCATCTCGTCCTGCGTACCGTCGTCGCCGCCGACTCACCGCTGCGCAGGGCCGGTTCCTACACGTACGAGGGTCTCGTCGACGTCCTCTCCGGACTGCTGGAGCGGTACCGGCCGACCGTCGTCCACACCCTGGACCCCGACCCGGACATCCAGCACAGCCCCGAGGCGGTCCGCCGGCGGGACAGCGAGCAGCGCGGCTACTCCGACCACGCCGACCACACGGCGGCCGGCTGCTTCGCCTGGGCGGCGATGATCCGCTGGGTGGCCCGGTCCACGGGGGACGGCGGTGCCGTGCCCGGCTTCGCCGTCACCTCGTTCCGCGGGTACTACAACCGGCACTGGCCCAAGAACCTGCCGCCCGGTGTGCTGGCTGAGAAGGCCGGCCACCTCGTGCCGTACGGCGGGTCCCCGGACTGGGAGTGCGGCAATCCGTCCGGGTGCGGGGACTACAACGTCGGCGGCGACCGCCCCCTGACCAACAGGAAGGGCTGGGTCCGCTCCACCCACCACCGCTACCCGGGCGCCCGGCCCGCCGTCGCCGCCGAGCCGGACGGGCGGCTCGTCGCGTACGGGGTACTGGGGCTGCGCGCGGTCCGGTGGCGCGAGAGCGCGCCCGGCAGCGGGGTCTGGGACGCACCGGACGACCTCGGCGGCGGCCCGCTCGCCCCTGCCCTGGGCTCGGCGGTGCTGCCCGACGGCAGGCAGCTGCTCCTCGGGCTGCGCTTCGCCGCGCTCGGCGGCCACGGCAGCGACAACGAGCGCGAGATCGTGCTGCTGGAGCAGCGCTCCCCCGGCGGCGGCTTCCGTGCCTGGCGGGGCCTCGGCAACCCCTCCCGGGGGCAGGACCACGGGCGCCGCATCGGTGTCCCGGTGGCCGTCGCGGCCCCCGACGGACGGGTCCACCTCTTCGTGAGGAACGCCGAGAAGGGCCTCAGCACCCGGGTGCGCGACGCGGCGGGCCGGTGGAGCGGCTGGCGGGACCTGGGCGGCGGCCCGTTCCAGGACGGGCTGAGCACGGTGGTGGACGGAGCGGGCCGTGTCCACGTCCACGCGGCCGGCCGTCACGCCGTGCACCACTGGACCCAGGACGCACCCGGCGACGGACTGACCGCCCGCGCCGAGCTCACCGGGGCGCCCGTGCCCGGAGACCCGCCGACCGCGCTCGTGGCCGCCGACGGGTCCGTGGAGCTGTTCTACCGGGCCCGGGCGTCGTCCCGACTGACCGCGGTACGGGCGGGGGCCGCCGTGGACCGCCGCGACTTCGACGGGTACGGCCCCGTGGCCGCCGCCTCCACCCCGCTCGGCCCTGTGCTGCTCGGCCGCACCGAGGAGGGCCTGATCCAGCTCCGCACCGGCGGGGGCCTCTCCGTGCGGACCCGGGGGCCCGCGGCCCTCGACGGAACCGCGCTCCACCTCGGCGCGGACGGGCGCACCGCGGTGGTGGGACTGGGACCGGACGCCGTGCCGTGGGTCTGGCGGCCGTAGGCCGACAGGCCGGCCGTTCACGGAGTCCCGGGCATGCCGAAGGGCCCCGGTCCACCGCTTGCGCGGCGGGCCGGGGCCCTTCTTGGTGCTCTGTGCGGAGCTACCAGGTCAGACGATCAAGTAATTACTTGATGATCTTGGTGACCTGGCCGGCGCCCACGGTCCGGCCACCCTCACGGATGGCGAACTTCAGGCCCTCTTCCATGGCGACCGGCTGGATCAGCGCGACGTCCATGAGGGTGTTGTCACCCGGCATGACCATCTCGGTGCCCTCGGGGAGGGTCACAACGCCCGTTACGTCCGTGGTACGGAAGTAGAACTGCGGGCGGTAGTTGTTGAAGAACGGGGTGTGACGGCCACCCTCGTCCTTCGACAGGATGTAGGACTGCGCCTGGAACTCCGTGTGCGGCGTGACCGAACCCGGCTTGATGATGACCTGGCCGCGCTCGACGTCCTCGCGCTTGATGCCACGAAGAAGCAGACCGACGTTCTCACCGGCCTGGCCCTCGTCGAGCAGCTTGCGGAACATCTCGATGCCGGTGACCGTGGTGGTGGTCTTCTCGGTCTTGATACCGACGATGTCGACGGTCTCGTTGACCTTCAGCACACCACGCTCGATGCGGCCGGTGACGACCGTACCGCGACCGGTGATCGTGAAGACGTCCTCGATGGGCATGAGGAACGGCTTCTCGACGTCACGCTCGGGCTGCGGGATGGACTCGTCGACGGCGGCCATGAGGTCCAGAACGGTCTGGCCCCACTCCTTGTCGCCCTCGAGCGCCTTGAGCGCCGAGACCTTGACGACCGGAAGGTCGTCGCCCGGGAACTCGTACTCGGAGAGGAGCTCACGGACCTCGAGCTCGACGAGCTCCAGGATCTCCTCGTCGTCCACCATGTCGGCCTTGTTCAGGGCGACGACGATGTAGGGAACGCCGACCTGGCGGGCCAGGAGCACGTGCTCCTTGGTCTGCGGCATCGGGCCGTCGGTGGCGGCAACCACGAGGATCGCGCCGTCCATCTGCGCGGCACCCGTGATCATGTTCTTGATGTAGTCCGCGTGACCGGGGCAGTCGACGTGGGCGTAGTGACGCGACTCGGTCTGGTACTCAACGTGAGCGATCGAGATCGTGATACCACGCTGGCGCTCTTCGGGAGCCTTGTCGATCTGGTCGAAGGCCGAGGCCTCGTTCAGGTCCGGGTACGCGTCGTGCAGCACCTTGGTAATGGCGGCCGTGAGGGTCGTCTTACCGTGGTCGATGTGACCGATGGTGCCGATGTTGACGTGCGGCTTAGTCCGCTCGAACTTTGCCTTCGCCACTGGGGTCCTCCTGAGTGGTTCTGTACGCCTTGCTTCATCGGCGCCAGGTGATCTTTGCTGGAATGCCGGTGCCGGGGGCATTCGCCGCATTGCTTGCGCGCTGCGACGAATGCCCGGCCAGGCTCCGGTGACAAGCCTAAAGCGTTGACTCGGAAGAGTTACTCGCCCTTGGCCTTCGCGATGATCTCCTCGGCGACGTTCCGCGGAACCTCGGCGTAGGAGTCGAACTGCATCGAGTAGCTTGCGCGACCCGAGGTCTTGCTGCGGAGGTCTCCGACGTAGCCGAACATCTCCGAGAGGGGCACGAGGCCCTTCACGACGCGAGCGCCGCTGCGCTCCTCCATGGCCTGAATCTGGCCACGGCGGGAGTTGAGGTCGCCGATGACATCGCCCATGTAGTCCTCGGGCGTGGTGACCTCGACGGCCATCATCGGCTCGAGGAGCACGGGGGACGCCTTGCGGGCACCCTCCTTGAACGCCTGCGAACCGGCGATCTTGAAGGCGAGCTCCGAGGAGTCGACCTCGTGGTAACCACCGTCGAGAAGGGTGACGCGGACGCCGACCATCTCGTAACCGGCCAGGATGCCGAACTGCATGGCTTCCTGGGCACCCGCGTCCACCGAGGGAATGTACTCACGGGGGATGCGGCCACCGGTGACCTTGTTGACGAACTCGTAGGAGGCGTCGCCACCCTCGATGGGCTCGAGGGCGATCTGCACCTTCGCGAACTGGCCGGTACCACCAGTCTGCTTCTTGTGCGTGTAGTCGATGCGCTCGACGGTCTTGCGGATCGTCTCGCGGTACGCGACCTGGGGCTTGCCGACGTTCGCCTCGACGCGGAACTCGCGCTTCATGCGGTCGACGAGCACCTCGAGGTGAAGCTCGCCCATACCACCGATGATGGTCTGGCCGGTCTCCTCGTCGGAGTGCACCTGGAAGGAGGGGTCCTCCTCCGAGAGACGCTGGATGGCTACACCCAGCTTCTCCTGGTCACCCTTGGACTTGGGCTCGATGGCGACCTGAATGACCGGCGCCGGGAAGTCCATGGACTCCAGGATGACCGGGTTCTTGTCGTCACACAGCGTCTCACCGGTGGTGGTCTGCTTCAGGCCCATGACGGCGACGATGTCGCCGGCGCCCACCGAGGGGATCTCCTCACGCTTGTTCGCGTGCATACGGTAGATCTTCCCGATGCGCTCCTTCTTGCCCTTGACCGAGTTCAGCACCGCGGTGCCGGCCTCGAGGCGACCGGAGTAGATCCGGACGAAGGTGAGCTTGCCCAGGTGCGGGTCGCTCGCAATCTTGAACGCCAGGCCGGAGAACGGCTCGTCGTCCGAAGGCTGCCGCTTGATGACCTTCTCCGGGTCCTTCACGTCGTGGCCTTCGATGGCCTCGACGTCCAGGGGGGAAGGCAGGTAGCGGACGACCGCGTCGAGCAGGGGCTGAACGCCCTTGTTCTTGAACGCGGTGCCACAGAACACCGGGGTCACGGTGACGGAGTCGGCCGTGCCCTTCGACGCGAGGGTGATCCGACGGATCGCCTCGTGCAGCTGCTCCTCGGTGGGCTCGACGCCCTCGAGGTACAGCTCCATCATCGCGTCGTCGTTCTCCGAGACGGCCTCGAGCAGCTTGCCGCGCCACTCCTCGGCCGCCTCGACGTGCGTGTCGGGGATGTCGACGGTGTCGTACATCTCGCCCTTGGCAGCCTCTTCCGACCAGACAAAGGCCTTCATCGACACGAGGTCGACGACACCCTTGAAGTCGGCTTCGGCGCCGATGGGAAGCTGCATGACCAGCGGAACAGCGCCGAGGCGCTCGATGATCATGTCGACGCAGCGGTGGAACTCGGCACCCGTGCGGTCGAGCTTGTTGACGAAGCAGATACGCGGCACGCCGTAGCGGTCCGCCTGACGCCAGACAGTCTCGGACTGGGGCTCGACGCCCGCCACACCGTCGAACACGGTGACGGCACCGTCGAGGACGCGGAGCGAACGCTCCACCTCGACGGTGAAGTCGACGTGACCGGGGGTGTCAATGATGTTGATCGTGTGATCAACCTCATTGAGCGGCCAGTGACAGGTCGTCGCGGCCGACGTGATCGTGATGCCGCGCTCCTGCTCCTGCTCCATCCAGTCCATCGTGGCTGCGCCGTCGTGGACTTCACCGATCTTGTACGAAACGCCGGTGTAGAAGAGGATCCGCTCGGTGGTGGTCGTCTTGCCCGCGTCGATGTGGGCCATGATCCCAATGTTGCGGACCTTGGCCAGGTCAAGCGAAGTGGTGGCCATAAGGCTCAATCTTCTCTCGGTCTCGATGGGGTAAGCGACTACCAGCGGTAGTGCGCGAAGGCCTTGTTGGACTCGGCCATCTTGTGGGTGTCCTCGCGCTTCTTGACAGCTGCGCCAAGACCGTTGGAGGCGTCGAGCAGCTCGTTCATGAGGCGCTCGGTCATGGTCTTCTCGCGACGGGCGCGGGAGTAACCGACGACCCAGCGCAGAGCGAGGGTGGCGGCGCGACCGGGCTTGACCTCGATCGGCACCTGGTAGGTGGCGCCACCGACACGGCGGGACTTGACCTCGAGCGAGGGCTTGACGTTCTCAAGCGCGCGCTTCAGCGTGATGACCGGGTCAGCGCCGGTCTTCTCGCGGAGGCCTTCCATGGCGCCGTACACGATCCGCTCGGCAGTGGAACGCTTGCCGTTGAGCAGGATCTTGTTGATCAGCGAGGTGACAAGAGGAGAACCATAGACCGGGTCAATGATGACCGGGCGCTTCGGGGCGGGGCCCTTACGAGGCATTCTTACTTCTCCTTCTTGGCGCCGTAGCGGCTGCGGGCCTGCTTGCGGTTCTTGACACCCTGGGTGTCAAGGGAGCCGCGGATGATCTTGTAACGAACACCCGGCAGGTCCTTCACACGGCCACCACGCACGAGCACGATGGAGTGCTCCTGCAGGTTGTGTCCCTCACCCGGAATGTAGGCCGTGACCTCGATGCCGGAGGTCAGACGCACACGCGCGACCTTACGGAGGGCCGAGTTCGGCTTCTTCGGGGTGGTCGTGAACACACGCGTGCAGACGCCGCGACGCTGGGGCGAACCCTCGAGCGCGGGCGTCTTGTTCTTCTCGACCTTGTCCTGCCGGCCCTTCCGGACCAGCTGCTGAATCGTAGGCACTACTTCTCCGGTTTCTGTGTGCCGTCGGTGAAACTAACCTGAAACACTCGCCGACCCACGCGGTCGGGTGTGTCGAATACTGCAAGCTCCTGCCCAGAGGCAGGAGGAACGCAGATTGCGGTGGCCACTTACGGACTCGCCATGCGGTTGAGGACACGCACCCGAGCCCAGGCACACCCCAGGCACAAGGCTTGAGCGTACCTACCTCACGGACTCCGGTCAAAACAAATGCCCCGGGGCACGGCCCGGCCCGAAGCCCTGCCTGTCGCCGCGGGGCACACAGAGGCCCGCACCGGCCTCCGCCACCGGGTGCGCATCCCCCGGATGCCAGGGGCCGGGCCGCACCCGTACGGCCGGTACAGCGCTTCCCACCAGCGTAAACGGCCCACCGCGCGCCCGCCCACCGGCACACGCGCCCCACCCCGGACCCTCACCCGGTGCCGCGACGCCGGGTGAGGCACCTCACGGTCCGCCGGCCCGCACGCCGAAGGGCGGCCACCCCGTACGAAACGGGGTGACCGCCCTTCGGTCGTATCAAGCGACTCGCTTACTGGTTGTACGGACCGTAGTCGTAGTCCTCCAGCGGAACGGCCTGGCCGGAGCCCGTGCCGAACGGCGAGTAGTCGATGTCGTCGTAGCCGACGGCCGAGTACATCGCGGCCTTGGCCTCCTCGGTCGGCTCGACCCGGATGTTGCGGTAGCGGGACAGACCCGTACCGGCCGGGATGAGCTTACCGATGATGACGTTCTCCTTGAGGCCGATCAGGGAGTCCGACTTGGCGTTGATCGCCGCGTCGGTCAGAACCCTGGTCGTCTCCTGGAAGGACGCCGCCGACAGCCACGACTCGGTGGCGAGCGAGGCCTTGGTGATACCCATCAGCTGCGGACGGCCGGAGGCGGGGTGACCGCCCTCGGTGACCACACGACGGTTCTCGACCTCGAACTTCGACCGCTCGACGAGCTCGCCCGGCAGCAGCTCCGCGTCGCCGGACTCGATGATCGTCACACGGCGCAGCATCTGCCGGATGATGATCTCGATGTGCTTGTCGTGGATCGACACGCCCTGCGAGTTGTAGACCTTCTGGACTTCGCCGACCAGGTGGACCTGGACCGCGCGCTGACCGAGGATCCGCAGCACGTCGTGCGGGTTCGTGGCACCGACGGTGAGCTTCTGGCCCACCTCGACCGCGTCGCCCTCGCCGACCAGCAGACGGGCACGCTTGGAGATCGGGAACGGCGTCTCCTCGCTGCCGTCGTCCGGCGTGACGACGAGCTTCTTGGTCTTCTCGGTCTCCTCGATCCGGACACGGCCCTTGGCCTCCGAGATCGGGGCGACACCCTTGGGCGTACGGGCCTCGAAGAGCTCGACGACTCGGGGCAGACCCTGCGTGATGTCGTCACCGGCCACACCACCGGTGTGGAAGGTACGCATCGTCAGCTGGGTACCGGGCTCACCGATGGACTGGGCGGCGATGATGCCGACCGCCTCACCGATGTCGACCAGCTTGCCGGTGGCGAGCGAGCGTCCGTAGCAGAAGGCACAGGTGCCGACCGCGGACTCACAGGTCAGGACCGAGCGGGTCTTGACCTCCTCGACGCCGGCGCCCACGAGGGCGTCGATCAGGACGTCACCGAGGTCGACGTTGGCAGGCGCGATGACCTTGCCGTCGACGACGACGTCCTCGGCGAGCATGCGGGCGTAGACCGAGGTCTCGACGTCCTCCGTCTTGCGGAGCACACCGTCCGCACCCTTGACGGCGATCTTCAGCTTGAGGCCGCGGTCGGTGCCGCAGTCCTCCTCGCGGATGATCACGTCCTGCGAGACGTCCACCAGACGACGGGTCAGGTAACCCGAGTCGGCGGTACGCAGGGCGGTGTCCGCCAGACCCTTACGGGCACCGTGCGTGGAGATGAAGTACTCCAGAACGGTGAGGCCCTCACGGAAGGACGCCTTGATCGGACGCGGGATGGTCTCGTTCTTCGCGTTCGACACCAGACCACGCATACCCGCGATCTGACGCATCTGCATCATGTTTCCTCGGGCACCCGAGTCGACCATCATGAAGATGGGGTTCGTCTTCGGGAAGTTCGCGTTCATCGCCTCGGCAACCTCGTTGGTCGCCTTGGTCCAGATCGCGATGAGCTCCTGCGTGCGCTCGTCCTTGGTGATCAGACCGCGCTCGTACTGCTTCTGGACCTTCTCGTCCTGCTCCTCGTAGCCCTTGACGATGGCCTTCTTGGCCTCGGGGACGACGATGTCAGCAACAGAGACGGTGACCCCGGAGCGGGTCGCCCAGTGGAAGCCGGCTGCCTTCAGGTTGTCGAGCGTCGCCGCCACGATGACCTTGGGGTAGCGCTCGGCAAGGTCGTTGACGATCTCGGAGAGCTGCTTCTTGCCCACCGAGTAGTCGACGAACGGGTAGTCCTCGGGCAGCAGCTCGTTGAAGAGCGCGCGGCCCAGGCTCGTACGCAGCCGGAAGGTGTCACCCGGCTGGTACTCGGGCTCGCCCTCCTCGGCGACCGGCGGCACCCAGCCACGCGGCGGGATGGTGCCCACCGGGAAGCGGATGTCGACCCGCGCCTGGAGCGAGAGCTCGCGGGCGTCGAAGGCCATGATCGCTTCAGCCGTCGAACCGAACGCACGGCCCTGACCGATGACCTTGCGCTCCTCCTCGTCCGTGGTGAGGAAGAAGAGGCCCAGCACCATGTCCTGGGTAGGCATGGTGACGGGACGGCCGTCGGCCGGCTTCAGGATGTTGTTCGAGGACAGCATCAGGATGCGGGCCTCGGCCTGCGCCTCCGCGGAGAGCGGAAGGTGCACGGCCATCTGGTCACCGTCGAAGTCCGCGTTGAACGCGGTGCAGACGAGCGGGTGGATCTGGATGGCCTTGCCCTCGACCAGCTGGGGCTCGAAGGCCTGGATGCCGAGGCGGTGCAGGGTGGGCGCACGGTTCAGCAGCACCGGGTGCTCGGCGATGACCTCTTCGAGGACGTCGTACACGACGGTGCGGCCACGCTCGACCATGCGCTTGGCCGACTTGATGTTCTGCGCGTGGTTCAGGTCCACCAGGCGCTTCATCACGAACGGCTTGAAGAGCTCCAGCGCCATCGCCTTCGGCAGACCGCACTGGTGCAGCTTGAGCTGCGGACCGACGACGATCACGGAACGCGCGGAGTAGTCCACACGCTTGCCGAGGAGGTTCTGACGGAAACGGCCCTGCTTGCCCTTCAGCATGTCGCTGAGGGACTTCAGGGGACGGTTACCGGGACCGGTGACCGGGCGACCGCGGCGGCCGTTGTCGAACAGCGCGTCGACGGCCTCCTGCAGCATCCGCTTCTCGTTGTTCACGATGATCTCGGGGGCACCGAGGTCAAGGAGACGCTTGAGGCGGTTGTTGCGGTTGATCACACGGCGGTACAGGTCGTTCAGGTCGGAGGTCGCGAAGCGGCCACCGTCCAGCTGCACCATCGGACGCAGGTCCGGCGGGATGACCGGCACGCAGTCGAGCACCATGCCCTTGGGCTTGTTGCTGGTCTGCAGGAACGCGGAGACGACCTTGAGGCGCTTGAGCGCACGGGTCTTCTTCTGGCCCTTGCCGGTACGGATGATCTCGCGGAGGCGCTCGGCCTCCTCGTCGAGGTCGAAGGACTCCAGGCGCTTCTGCAGGGCGGCAGCACCCATGCAGCCGTCGAAGTACGTGCCGAAACGGTCACGCAGCTCGCGGTAGAGCAGCTCGTCGCCCTCGAGGTCCTGGACCTTGAGGTTCTTGAAGCGGCTCCACACCTCGTCGAGACGGTCGATCTCGCGCTGCGCACGGTCGCGCAGCTGCTTCATCTCACGCTCGGCACCTTCGCGCACCTTGCGGCGCACGTCGGCCTTGGCACCCTCGGCCTCGAGCTCGGCCAGGTCGGTCTCGAGCTTCTTGGCACGGTTCTCGAGGTCCGAGTCGCGGCGGTTCTCGACCTGCTGGCGCTCGACGGAGACATGCGCCTCCAGCGACGGGAGGTCGCGCGTGCGGCGCTCCTCGTCGACGAACGTGATCATGTACGCGGCGAAGTAGATGACCTTCTCGAGGTCCTTCGGCGCGAGGTCCAGCAGGTAGCCCAGGCGCGACGGGACGCCCTTGAAGTACCAGATGTGGGTAACGGGAGCGGCAAGCTCGATGTGGCCCATACGCTCACGGCGCACCTTGGCGCGCGTGACCTCGACGCCACAACGCTCACAGATGATGCCCTTGAAGCGGACACGCTTGTACTTGCCGCAGTAGCACTCCCAGTCCCGGGTCGGACCGAAGATCTTCTCGCAGAAGAGTCCGTCCTTTTCGGGCTTGAGCGTGCGGTAGTTGATGGTCTCCGGCTTCTTCACTTCGCCGTGGGACCAGGTCCGGATGTCGTCCGCGGTGGCAAGGCCGATCCGCAGCTCGTCGAAGAAGTTGACGTCGAGCACTTGTCGTCAATCCCTCTTTCGGGGGTTCGAGCCCCCTCGCCTGAGCGAGAAATCGGGGCACTTCAGCAATGGTCTGAACGGGTCCGGGGAGAGCCGGCCGGATCACTGGGATCCGGCCGGCCAACCCGTCAGACCTCTTCGACGCTGCTCGGCTCGCGCCGGGACAGGTCGATACCGAGCTCCTCCGCCGCGCGGAAGACGTCCTCGTCCGTGTCACGCATCTCGATGGACATACCGTCCGAGGACAGCACCTCCACGTTGAGGCAGAGCGACTGCATTTCCTTGATGAGCACCTTGAAGGACTCGGGAATGCCGGGCTCGGGGATGTTCTCGCCCTTGACGATCGCCTCGTAGACCTTCACGCGGCCGGTCACGTCGTCGGACTTGATCGTCAGCAGTTCCTGGAGGGCGTATGCGGCGCCGTAAGCCTCAAGGGCCCACACCTCCATCTCACCGAATCGCTGCCCACCGAACTGTGCCTTACCACCCAGCGGCTGCTGCGTGATCATGGAGTACGGTCCGGTCGAACGGGCGTGGAGCTTGTCGTCGACCAGGTGGTGCAGCTTGAGGATGTACATGTAGCCGACCGAGACCGGCTCGGGGAACGGCTCACCGGAGCGGCCGTCGAACAGGTTGGCCTTGCCCGAGGGCTGGACCAGCCGGTTGCCGTCGCGGTTCGGGATCGTGGCCTCGAAGAGGCCGGTGATCTCGTCCTCGCGGGCGCCGTCGAAGACCGGGGTCGCGACGTTGGTGCCGGGGGCGACCTGGTCGGCACCGATGGACTGCAGGCGCTTGGCCCACTCGTCACCGAGGCCGGAGACGTCCCAGCCGCGGCTGGCGAGCCAGCCGAGGTGGATCTCCAGGACCTGTCCCGGGTTCATTCGGGACGGGACACCCAGCGGGTTGAGGATGATGTCGACCGGGGTGCCGTCCTCCAGGAACGGCATGTCCTCGATCGGCAGGATCTTCGAGATGACGCCCTTGTTGCCGTGACGGCCGGCGAGCTTGTCACCATCGGTGATCTTGCGCTTCTGCGCGACGTAGACGCGGACCAGCTGGTTCACGCCCGGCGGCAGCTCGTCGCCCTCTTCGCGGTCGAAGACGCGGACGCCGATGATCTTGCCGATCTCGCCGTGCGGGACCTTCAGCGAGGTGTCGCGCACCTCGCGCGCCTTCTCACCGAAGATCGCACGGAGCAGACGCTCCTCCGGCGTCAGCTCGGTCTCGCCCTTGGGCGTGACCTTGCCGACGAGGATGTCCCCGGCCGTGACCTCGGCACCGATACGGATGATGCCGCGCTCGTCGAGGTCCGCGAGGACCTCTTCGGAGACGTTCGGGATGTCCCGGGTGATCTCCTCCGGGCCCAGCTTGGTGTCACGGGCGTCGACCTCGTGCTCCTCGATGTGGATCGAGGAGAGGACGTCGTCCTGCACCAGACGCTGCGACAGGATGATCGCGTCTTCGTAGTTGTGGCCCTCCCACGGCATGAACGCCACGAGGAGGTTCTTGCCGAGCGCCATCTCGCCCTGCTCGGTCGCGGGACCGTCCGCGAGGACCTGGCCCTCGACGACGCGGGAGCCCTCGTCCACGACAACCTTCTGGTTGACCGAGGTGCCCTGGTTCGAGCGGGAGAACTTGGCGATGCGGTACGTGGTGTACGTGCCGTCGTCGTTGGTGACGGTGATGTAGTCCGCGGAAACCTCCTGGACCACACCGTCCTTCTCCGCCTTGATGACGTCACCGGCGTCGACCGCACAGCGGTACTCCATGCCGGTGCCGACGAGGGGAGCCTCGGACGTGATCAGCGGCACGGCCTGACGCATCATGTTCGCGCCCATGAGGGCACGGTTGGCGTCGTCGTGCTCGAGGAACGGGATCATGGCGGTCGCGACCGACACCATCTGGCGCGGCGAGACGTCCATGTAG
The DNA here is from genome assembly GCF_042796085.1 of Streptomyces sp. NPDC056452. Lineage (NCBI taxonomy): Bacteria > Bacillati > Actinomycetota > Actinomycetes > Kitasatosporales > Streptomycetaceae > Streptomyces > Streptomyces sp. NPDC056452. Next base: position 69,135 of record NZ_JBHTRI010000013.1, on the reverse strand, counting down.
TCGACGTCGTCGCCGGGGATGTAGTCGACCTCTCCGCCACGACGGCGGACCAGGACGCGCGGCTCGGTGAACCGCATGTCCTCGGAGAGCGTCGCGTTCGCCTGGGCGATCACGAAGCGGTCTTCCTCGTCGGCGGTCAGGTAGTCGACGTCGTCGGTGACGACACCCTCGACGACCTTGCGGTACGGCGTCTCGACGAAACCGAACGCGTTGACGCGTCCGTACGAGGCGAGCGAACCGATCAGACCGATGTTCGGGCCTTCAGGGGTCTCGATCGGGCACATGCGTCCGTAGTGGGACGGGTGCACGTCTCGGACCTCGAAGCCGGCCCGCTCACGGGACAGACCACCCGGGCCGAGCGCCGACAGGCGGCGCTTGTGGGTGAGACCCGACAGCGGGTTGTTCTGGTCCATGAACTGCGACAGCTGGCTGGTGCCGAAGAACTCCTTGATGGAGGCGACGACCGGCCGGATGTTGATCAGGGTCTGCGGCGTGATCGCTTCGACGTCCTGGGTCGTCATGCGCTCACGCACGACGCGCTCCATACGAGCCAGACCCGTGCGGACCTGGTTCTGGATGAGCTCGCCGACGTTGCGCAGACGACGGTTGCCGAAGTGGTCGATGTCGTCGGTCTCGACGACGATCTGGGTACCGCTCTCGCCGACCGTCTCGGTCTCCCCGGCGTGCAGCTTCACCAGGTACTTGATGGTCGCGATGATGTCGTCGCTGGTGAGGACACCCGCGTCGAGCGGCTCGTCGGCGCCGAGCTTCTTGTTCACCTTGTAGCGGCCGACCTTCGCGAGGTCGTAGCGCTTCGGGTTGAAGTAGAGGTTCTCGAGCAGCGTCTGAGCGGCCTCACGCGTGGGCGGCTCGCCCGGGCGCAGCTTGCGGTAGATGTCGAGCAGCGCGTCGTCCTGGCCCTGGGTGTGGTCCTTCTCCAGGGTGGCGCGCATCGACTCGTACTCGCCGAACTCCTCGAGGATCTGCTCGGTGGTCCAGCCGAGAGCCTTCAGGAGAACGGTGACGGACTGCTTGCGCTTGCGGTCGATGCGGACACCGACCATGTCGCGCTTGTCGATCTCCATCTCCAGCCAGGCACCCCGGGAAGGGATGATCTTGGCGGAGAAGATGTCCTTGTCGGACGTCTTGTCGATGGAGGAGTCGAAGTAGACACCCGGCGAGCGGACCAGCTGCGACACGACGACACGCTCGGTGCCGTTGATGACGAAGGTGCCCTTGTTGGTCATGAGCGGGAAATCGCCCATGAAGACCGTCTGGGACTTGATCTCGCCGGTCTCGTTGTTGGTGAACTCGGCCGTGACGAAGAGCGGCGCGGCGAACGTGAAGTCGCGCTCCTTGCACTCGTCGATGGAGTTCTTCGGGGGCTCGAAGCGGTGGTCGCGGAACGTGAGCGACATCGACCCGGAGAAGTCCTCGATCGGCGAAATCTCCTCGAAGATCTCTTCCAGGCCGGACTTGGTGGGGACGTCTTGTCCGCTGTCCAGAGCAGCCTCGACGCGAGCCTTCCAGGCGGCATTGCCGAGGAGCCAGTCAAAGCTCTCGGTCTGCAGCGCGAGGAGGTTCGGAACCTCGAGGGGCTCCCTGATCTTTGCAAAAGAGATGCGCAGCGGGGCGGTGCTGGCACCGTTGTTCGTATTCGAGGTCGAGGCGTTGCGCGAGGCGGCCAAGAGGGGGTCCTTCCGAGGGCTCGGACTCACTACGCGCGTACCGGCCCCAAGCCGCACACAGAGACAGAAATCCCAAGGTCAGGGAAAAGTCGGTCATCGGTGCTAGGCGTGGGCATGCCCCTGGTGACGGGCAGGAGGCAGCTAACAGGCAGCGCAAAGGGTCAGTGTAGCCAAGCGGCACACTGATGTCCAGTCGGGGTTCTCAGAGACCCACGTTGCTCTCAACAGCTGTTCTCAACACCTATGAATAGCCCTCGCGCGGTGTGCGCTCTTCTTTACTGCCCTCTTCGTTCTCGATCCATGCCTCGGATGCGGATCGAGATGACGACGCGTCCTGAGAATTGCGCGCCGCGTGCGGTTCGTCAAGGCCCCCGAGCCCGGACGGACGTCCTGCGATCTTCACCTGGGCCCCCAGGACGCCCGTTGACGCCCCCTGGGAGACGCACGGCGAAGATCACCCTACTCGTCACCGACGGAAGATCAAGGCAGCGTCAGGGGGTACGCCAAAGGGCGACCACCCGAATGGGTGATCGCCCTTTGCGATGTGACATCCCTGCCTCGCGGCAGAGACGGTCCTGAGGAGTCAGATGACTCGCAGGGTCACTTGACCTCGACGGAGGCGCCGGCGCCCTTGAGGGACTCGGCAGCCTTCTCGGCGGCCTCCTTGGCAACCTTCTCGAGGACGGGCTTCGGGGCGCCGTCCACGAGGTCCTTGGCCTCCTTGAGGCCCAGGGAGGTCAGCTCGCGCACGACCTTGATGACCTGGATCTTCTTGTCACCGGCGGCGGTGAGGATGACGTCGAACTCGTCCTGCTCCTCAGCGGCCTCGGCAACGGCGCCCGGGCCGGCGGGGCCGGCAACGGCGACCGCGGCGGCGGCGGTGACGTCGAACTTCTCCTCGAACGCCTTAACGAACTCGGAGAGCTCGATGAGGGTGAGCTCCTCGAACTGGGCGAGCAGGTCTTCCTGGCTGAGCTTCGCCATGATGGCGTCCTTCCACTAATTCGGCAGGTGCCGGATGTATATGTAGGCGGGCGTACGGGCCCGCTGCGAGCCGTGGGGGCGGAGTGTTACTCCGCCACCTCGGCGTCGGCGGGAGCCGGCGTACCGGCACCGCCCTGCTCGGCCTTCTTGGCGCGAAGCGCTTCCGCGGTGCGGACGAACTTCGACGGCAGAGCCTGGAAGAGCTGCGCAGCCTGAGTCTGCTTGCCCTTCATGGCGCCGGCCAGCTTGGCGAGCAGAACCTCGCGGGACTCGAGGTCCGCGAGCTTCTTGATCTCATCGGCAGACAGCGCCTTACCGTCAAGGACACCGCCCTTGATGATGAGGTTGGGGTTGTCCTTGGCGAAGTCACGAAGACCCTTCGCCGACTCCACCGGGTCACCGGTGACGAAGGCAACCGCCGTCGGACCCGAGAACAGGTCGTCCAGCGTGTTGATCCCGGCCTCGTTGGCCGCAATCTTGGTCAGCGTGTTCTTCACCACGGCGTACTGGGCGTTCTCACCGAGCGAACGGCGCAGCTCCTTGAGCTGTGCCACGGTGAGACCCCGGTACTCGGTCAGCACAGCGGCGTTCGAGCTGCGGAACTGGTCCGTCAGCTCGGCTACCGCGGCAGCCTTGTCGGGCCTTGCCATGAGCGTCGGCCTCCTTCCGGGTGATGAGGACCGCTCAGAAGGGGCCGGGAAAGACGAAACGCCCCGGCGCAGGCGCCAGGGCGTAGCTCGACCGAACGAATTCGGGAGCTTTCCACAGTCACCTGCGCAGGTCGTCCGTTCTCGACGGATCCTTCGGTCACCGTCCCTCTTGCGAGAGCGCGGCAACGACCAGCGGTCTTTGGCTTCCTGAGGAGCGTACGCGACCGGGGCGCCCCGGAGCAAATCCGTCCCGGTTCGACCGGTGCGAGAGGTTTGGGACGCGTATCAGCGGGCGCCGGCGGTGCCGCCCGAGCTGCGCCGACCGGCGTCCGGCGCCGTCCTTGCCGTCCTGAGAGCGGTGAGCCCGCCGACGGCCCTGCCGCTGTCCTTCGCGGGCCTTTCCGGAGCTCGCGGGGGTCCCGGAGGTCCGTGCACCCCTGCCGTGCTGCTCACGGGCCCTCCCGCACATACGAGGACGGGCCCCGCGACCTCGAAAGGTCGCGGGGCCCGTCCCATGCCGTGAAACCGGCTACCGGGTGAGCACGGGGGCTCAGACGGCGGCCGGGTCCTCCTCGACGAGGAGGTTGCGCACGCGGTTGGAGTCCAGCGGGATGCCGGGGCCCATCGTCGTGCTCAGGGTCGCCTTCTTGATGAAGCGGCCCTTGGCGGCGGACGGCTTCAGACGGAGGATCTCCTCGAGCGCCGCGCCGTAGTTCTCGACCAGCTTCGTGTCATCGAAAGAGGTCTTACCGATGATGAAGTGCAGGTTCGAGTGCTTGTCGACGCGGAACTCGATCTTGCCGCCCTTGATGTCGTTGACAGCCTTGACGACATCGGGGGTGACGGTGCCGGTCTTCGGGTTCGGCATCAGACCACGCGGACCGAGCACGCGGCCCAGGCGGCCGACCTTGCCCATGAGGTCCGGGGTCGCGACGACGGCGTCGAAGTCCAGACGGCCCTTCGCCACCTCGTCGATGAGCTCGTCGGCGCCGACGATGTCGGCGCCCGCGGCTTCCGCGGCCGCAGCACGGTCACCGGTCGCGAAGACCAGGACCCGGGCGGTCTTGCCGGTGCCGTGCGGGAGGTTCACGGTGCCACGGACCATCTGGTCGGCCTTGCGCGGGTCTACACCCAGGGCAAACGCGACCTCGACGGTGCTGTCGAACTTCGTGGAGGCGGTGTCCTTGGCGATACGGACGGCCTCGAGCGGGGCGTACTGGCGCTCCCGGTCGATCTTCGCGTCCGCAGCGCGGAGGTTCTTGCTGCGCTTCACTTCTACTCCTGTGGTTATCAGAGTGTGGAGTCGTGGTGCGGACCAGCGCTTGGTCCTACCACTGGGGGCTTACGGGGCTGAATCAGCCTTCGACCGTGATGCCCATGGAACGGGCGGTGCCAGCGATGATCTTCGACGCGGCGTCGAGGTCGTTGGCGTTCAGGTCGGGGAGCTTCGTCGTGGCGATCTCGCGGACCTGGGCAGCCGTCAGCTTGGCAACCTTGGTCTTGTGCGGCTCGCCGGAGCCCTTCTCCACGCCCGCAGCCTTGAGGATCAGCTTGGCGGCCGGCGGAGTCTTCGTGATGAAGGTGAAGGAGCGGTCGTCGTAGACCGTGATCTCCACCGGCACGACCATGCCACGCTGCGACTCGGTCGCGGCGTTGTAGGCCTTGCAGAACTCCATGATGTTGACGCCGTGCTGGCCCAGTGCGGGGCCGACCGGCGGGGCCGGGTTGGCCGCACCGGCGTTGATCTGGAGCTTGATAAGCCCCGTGACCTTCTTCTTCTTGGGAGGCATTGCTCTCTCCGGGTCCTAGTGAGAGTGTTTCGCCGCCATTCCGGTCATCCGGATGGAGGCATACCGCACAACGATAACGGGTATAGCTGCGCGACCAAAAACCGAGCAGGTCAGACAGGCTGCGAAGCCGGTCTGACCTGCTCGGTAGGCATGTGTCCGGAAGCTGCGGAAACCGCTAGTTCTTCTGGATCTGGTCGAAGCTCAGCTCGACCGGGGTTTCGCGACCGAAGATCTCGACGAGGCCCTTGACCTTCTTCGAGTCGGCGTTGATCTCGTTGATCGTCGCCTGCAGCGTCGCGAACGGGCCGTCGGTGACGGTGACCGAGTCGCCGACCTCGAAGTCCAGCACCTGGACCTCGACCTTGCGGGCCGGAACCGGCTTGCCCTCGGCCTCTGCGGCCTCGCGGGCGGCCTTCTCCTCGGCCTCCGGGGCGAGCATCTTGACGATCTCGTCCAGGGTCAGCGGGTACGGGTCGTAGGCGTTGCCCACGAAGCCGGTGACGCCGGGCGTGTTGCGGACGACGCCCCAGGACTCGTTCGTCAGGTCCATGCGCACCAGGACGTATCCCGGGAGCTTGTTCTGACGGACGTTCTTGCGCTCACCGTTCTTGATCTGGACGATCTCTTCCTCGGGCACTTCGGCCTGGTAGATGAAGTCCTCGACGTTGAGCGAGACGGCGCGCTGCTCCAGGTTGGCCTTCACGCGCTTCTCGTAGCCGGCGTACGTGTGGATGACGTACCACTCGCCGGGGAGACCGCGCAGCTCGTCGCGCAGGGCGGTGACGGGGTCGACGGGGGCGGCCGGCTCGGCCTCTTCCTCGTCGGTCTCGTCGGCGTCCGCGTCCTCGGCGGCGTCCGTGTCGTCAGCGGCCTCGTCGGACTCGGCGGCCTCCTCGGCCTCCGCCTCCTCGTCGGACTCGACGTGCACGGCGTCCTGCTCGGCGGGCTCGCCCGCGGCGTCGTCAGCAGCTTCGACCTGGTCCGGGGCCACGGCGTCCGCCGCCTCGACGATGTCGAGCTCGTCCTCGGCGGACTCGACGGCGCTCGCCGTGGGCTCGGCGTCGTCGTTCAGGTTCGGGTCAGACACGATGGCTGCTTCTTCCTGGATACAAATGGGTGGAACATGCGAAAGGGGCGCCGGTGAGGCGCCCTCCGCGGGATCAGCCGAAGACGTACTTGATGACCCGCGCGAAACCGAAGTCAATCACGGTAACGAGACCGATCATGACGACCACGAACACGATCACCACGGCCGTGTAGGTCGTCAGCTGGCTGCGAGTGGGCCAGACGACCTTGCGCAGCTCGGCAACGATCTGGCGGTAGAACAGCGCGAGCCGGCCCAGAGGGCCCTTCTTGCCGCGCTTGCCGCCCTTCCGGGTCTTCTTCTTCGACTCGGGAGCCTCATCATCGGCATCAGGCATGTCGATGGAGCCCACGGCGTCCGTCACGCTACTCACCTGATTCCGGGTCGTGGCCGTGCCGCGCCCGGTGGAGCCGCACGGCGATGCATTGAAGTACGTACATGCGCACACATCCTGGCGAAGGAGTGTGTAGCAGGGCCGGAGGGACTTGAACCCCCAACCGCTGGTTTTGGAGACCAGTGCTCTACCAATTGAGCTACGACCCTTTGTGGTTTCCACCAACCTACCGCATCCTCCCCGGTGGGCCGGGTGCAAAAACGGTGCGGCTGATGAAGGCCAACGACAGGTGAGTGTACGTGCTCAGGGGCGTCGCGTCGAACAGACAACTACCGACCGGTCCTGTCCGGATGCTGTCCGACTCCTGTCCGGTCCCTGAAACCCCTGTGCCGACGGCATTTCCGGTCTGCGAGCATGGGGGCATGAGCGCTGCAACTTCTCCGTCCGAGCGCCGGGTTTCGGCCCGCATCGGTGCGATCTCCGAGTCCGCCACCCTCGCCGTCGACGCCAAGGCCAAGGCCCTCAAGGCCGCTGGGCGTCCGGTGATCGGCTTCGGCGCCGGTGAGCCCGACTTCCCGACCCCCGGCTACATCGTCGACGCCGCGATCGAGGCCTGCTCCAACCCGAAGTACCACCGCTACACCCCGGCGGGCGGGCTCCCCGAGCTCAAGGCCGCCATCGCAGAGAAGACGCTGCGCGACTCCGGCTACGAGGTCGAGCCGTCCCAGGTCCTGGTGACCAACGGTGGCAAGCAGGCCATCTACGAGGCCTTCGCCGCGATCCTGGACCCGGGCGACGAGGTCATCGTCCCCGCCCCGTACTGGACCACCTACCCCGAGTCCATCCGTCTGGCGGGCGGCGTCCCCGTCGAGGTCGTGGCCGACGAGACCACCGGCTACCGGGTCTCCGTCGAGCAGCTCGAAGCGGCCCGCACCGAGCGCACGAAGGTCGTCCTGTTCGTCTCGCCGTCCAACCCGACGGGCGCCGTCTACAGCAAGGCCGACACCGAGGCGATCGGCCGCTGGGCCGTCGAGCACGGCCTGTGGGTGCTGACCGACGAGATCTACGAGCACCTGGTCTACGGCGACGCGGAGTTCACCTCCCTCCCCGCGCTCGTGCCCGAGCTGCGCGACAAGTGCATCGTGGTCAACGGAGTCGCCAAGACCTACGCGATGACCGGCTGGCGGGTGGGCTGGATCGTCGGCCCGAAGGACGTCGTCAAGGCCGCGACCAACCTCCAGTCGCACGCCACGTCCAACGTCAGCAACGTCGCCCAGGTCGCCGCGCTGGCAGCGGTCTCCGGTCCGCTGGACGCGGTCGCCGAGATGCGGACCGCCTTCGACCGCCGCCGCCGGACGATCGTGCGCATGCTCAACGAGATCGACGGCGTGCTCTGCCCCGAGCCAGAGGGCGCGTTCTACGCGTACCCGTCGGTGAAGGGGCTGCTCGGCAAGGAGATCCGGGGCCGGCGTCCCGCCGACTCGGCCGAGCTGGCCGCCCTCATCCTGGACGAGGCCGAGGTCGCCGTCGTCCCCGGTGAGGCCTTCGGTACCCCGGGCTACCTGCGCCTGTCGTACGCGCTGGGCGACGACGACCTCGTCGAGGGCGTCTCGCGGCTCCAGAAGCTGCTGGGCGAGGCCCGCGACTGACTGGCGTACCCCTGAACGAAGAAGTGGCTCCCGGCTCCGGCCGGGGGCCACTTCTTTGTTCGAGCGGTAACTCAGGAGGGAATCCGGCTACCGCGACACCCCTCATGTGCGGCAAGATCCTTCAATGGAGCGTGACGTACGGCTGTTGCCCAAGGCCCATCTGCACCTGCACTTCACCGGGTCGATGCGGCCGACGACCCTGCTCGAACTCGCGGACAAGTACGGGGTGCACCTCCCTGAGGCGCTGACCAGCGGCGAGCCGCCCAGACTGCGGGCGACCGACGAGCGCGGGTGGTTCCGCTTCCAGCGCCTCTACGACATCGCGCGGTCCTGTCTGCGTTCTCCCGAGGACATCCAGCGGCTCGTGCGCGAGGCGGCCATGGAGGACGTGGCGGACGGCTGCGGGTGGCTGGAGATCCAGGTCGACCCCACCTCGTACGCCCCGCTGCTCGGCGGGCTCATCCCGGCCATCGAGATCATCCTGGACGCCGTGGACAGCGCGGCCCGCGACACCGGGCTCGGGATCCGTGTCGTGATCGCGGCGAACCGGATGAAGCATCCGCTGGACGCCCGGACGCTGGCGCGCCTCGCCGTGCGGTACGCGGACCGGGGGGTCGTCGGCTTCGGGCTCTCCAACGACGAGCGCCGCGGGATGGCCCGCGACTTCGACCGCGCGTTCGCCATCGCCCGCGAGGGCGGCCTCCTCGCCGCTCCGCACGGCGGCGAGCTCTCCGGACCCTCCAGCGTCCGGGACTGCCTGGACGACCTCGACGCGTCCCGGATCGGGCACGGCGTGCGGGCGGCCGAGGACCCCCGGCTGCTGCGCAAGCTCGCGGAGCGCGGCGTGACGTGCGAGGTCTGCCCGGCCTCCAACGTGGCGCTCGGTGTCTACGAGAAGCCGGCGGACGTGCCTCTGCGCACCCTGTTCGACGCCGGGGTCCCGATGGCGCTCGGCGCGGACGACCCGCTGCTGTTCGGGTCGCGTCTGGCGGCCCAGTACGACCTCGTACGGCGCCACCACGCCTTCACCGACGAGGAGCTGGCCGAACTGGCGCGGCAGTCCGTACGCGGGTCGGCGGCACCTGTCGACGTCCGGGAGAAGCTGCTGGCCGGAGTCGACGCGTGGCTCGCTAGCTGATTCCGGCCAGCAGGGTGCGGGCGATCGAAGCGGCGAACTCGTCCAGGGACTGCGGGGGCCTGCCCTCGGGTGCCATCTCGTAGGCGAAGGCGCGCTGGGCGCAGGCGCCCAGCAGCAGGGACGCGGCGGCGTAGGTGTCGGCGTCCGTCCGGATGCGGCCGGCTCCCTGCTCGGCGCGCAGGTAGGCGTCGAGTCCCTGGATCGGCTTGTGCGGTCCGGTGCCCATCTCGCGCATCGCCGCCCGGTGGCGGCGCTGGAGCTGGGGCTCGGCGTAGAGCGACGCGGCCATGGGGAAGGTCTGCTCGTAGAAGAGCGCGGCCCGGCGGGCGACCTCGGTGAGGTTCTGCTCGATGTCGCCCTCACCCGGCTCCAGATGGCTCAGGAGCGCCCCGAGCCCGGGCAGCCGCTCGCCGAGCACGGTCACGAAGAGCTCTTCCTTGCTGGCGAAGTACTTGTACAGGGCCGCCTCGGAGCAGCCGGCCGCCTTCGCGATCTCCTTCGTCGTCGTCCGGGCGAGACCCAGTCCGAGCATGAGCTCATGGGCCGCATCGACGATGCGGACGCGGGCCGGTTTCTGCTCCATGCGTGCTCCCGACAGCCTTGACGAGCGGGTGAGTGTCCACTCACTCTAGAGGTGAGTGAACACTCACCCACCCGGAGAGGGCGTGCACGATGAGACTCACAGTGTTCGGTGCGACAGGGGCCGTCGGCCAGGAGATCGTGGGGCAGGCGCTCGCGGCGGGGCACGAGGTGACGGCGGTGGTCCGCGATCCCGCCCGGCTTCCGGAGGGGCCCGCGTGGACCGATCTGCACGCGGTGGTGCGGCTCGGCGACGAGGAGGCCGTGCGCGCGGCGGTGGCGGGGCGGGACGCGGTGCTGTCCGGGCTCGGATCGCGGGGGCGGAAGTCGGGCGACGTCGCGGAGCGGCTCACCGGGCAGGTTCTGCGCGCGATGGAGGCCGCGGAGGTGCGTCGGCTGCTGGTCGTGAGCGCGGCGCCGGTCGGGCCGGAGGCTGCGGACGAACCCCTGCCGGACCGTCTGATGCGCAAGGCGATCGGCGCGGTCCTCAAGGAGCTGTACGCGGATCTGACGCGGATGGAGGCCGCGCTGGCGCGCAGTGCCACGGACTGGACGTCCGTGCGGCCGCCGAAGCTGACGAACGGCTCCCGGACGGGGGTGTACCGGACGGTCGTCGGCGGTACCCCGCGCAGCGGCCGGTCCATCTCACGGGCCGATGTGGCGCATGCGATGCTCGCGCTGATCGATGACCCGGCGGCCGTGAAGCAGGGCGTGGGCGTCGCCTACTGAAGGCCCGGCTGCAGGCCTACCGGGCTCCTGCCGCAGGCCCGGCCCCGGCTACAGGCTGACGCCGACCGTCACCGGCTCGTTGACGAGTGTGACTCCGAAGGCCTCGTGGACCCCGGCGACGACCTCGCGGGCCAGGGCCAGGAGGTCCTCGGTCGTCGCGCCGCCGCGGTTGGTCAGGGCGAGCGTGTGCTTGGTGGAGATTCGGGCCGGGCCCGTGCCGTACCCCTTGGTGAAGCCCGCCTTGTCGATGAGCCAGGCCGCGGAGGTCTTCACGCGGCCCTCGCCCGCGGGGAAGGCCGGAGGCGTGACGTCCGCGCCCAGGCGCTCCTGGGCGCGGGCGAGGAAGGCGGCGTGCTCCGCCTCGTCGAGGATCGGGTTGGTGAAGAAGGACCCTGCCGACCAGGTGTCGTGGTCCTCCGGGTCGAGGACCATGCCCTTGCCCGCCCTCAGCTTCAGGACCGTTTCGCGGGCGGCCGCGGCGGGAACGCGATCACCCTGCTCGACACCCATGGCACGCGCCGTCTCCGGATAGCGCAGCGGTGCGGACAGGCCCCCCGCCTCTTCCAGCTCGAATCGGACACGGAGCACGACGAAGCGGTCGGGCTCGGCCTTGAAGCGGCTGTGCCGGTACGAGAAGGCGCAGGCGGCGTTCGGGACGGTGACCGTCTCCCGGGTGGACCGGTCGTAGGCGACGACCTCGGTGATGACCGAGGACACCTCCTGCCCGTACGCGCCGACGTTCTGGATCGGCGTCGCTCCGGCGGATCCGGGGATCCCGGCGAGGCACTCGATGCCTGCCAGGCCGGCCTCGACCGTGCGGGCCACGGCGTCGGTCCAGACCTCGCCGGCCGCCAGTTCCAGCGTCGTACCCGAGAGCTCGAAGCCCTTGGTCGCGATGCGCAGGGCCGTGCCGTCGAAGCCCTTGTCGCCGATGACCAGGTTGGAGCCGCCGCCGATGACCAGGAGCGGGGTGCCGCTCTCGTCGGCCTCGCGCACGGCGGCGATCACCTCGGCGTCGGTGGTGGCCGTCAGAAGGCGGCCGGCGGGGCCGCCGAGCCGGAAGGTGGTCAGGGGGGCGAGGGGGGCATCGTGGAGTTCCTGCACGGGGACAAGAGTACGGTCCGCGGTCCCACCGCTCGGGCGGGGCCACGGACCGTACGTGCAGGGCCTCGGGCCGGGCCGCGCAGGAGTCCGGCTCACGCCGGACCCGTGCCTCAGGCCAGCCGGACCACGGCGCGGGACATGCCCAGCACCTTCTTGCCGTCGCTCATCGCCGTGAGGTCGACCCGCACCAGGTTGTCGTCCAGCTTCGCGCCGACCTTGCCGCTGACCTCGACGGTCGCACCCGTGTCGTCGTTCGGTACGACGACCGGCTTGGTGAACCGCACCCCGTACTCGACGACCGCGCCCGGGTCACCGGTCCAGTCCGTGACCACCCGGACCGCCTCGGCCATCGTGAACATGCCGTGCGCGATCACATCCGGGAGCCCGACCTCGCGCGCGAACTTCTCGTTCCAGTGGATCGGGTTGAAGTCACCCGACGCACCCGCGTACTGCACGAGCATCGCCCGGGTCACCGGAAACGACTGCGCCGGCAGCTCCGTACCGACCTCGACCGCCTCGTACGCAATCCTCGCCGTCATCACGCCTCCTCGGCGGCACGCGCCACCAGCTTCGTCCACGCGGTCACGACGTGCTCACCGCTCTCGTCGTGCACCTCGCCGCGGATGTCCACGATGTCGTTGCCCGCCATCGACTTGACCGCCTCGATCGTCGAGGTGACCGTCAGCCGGTCCCCCGCCCGCACCGGACGCACGTACGCGAACTTCTGGTCGCCGTGCACCACACGGCTGTAGTCCAGGCCGAGCTGCGGATCCTGGACCACCTGGCCGGCGGCCTTGAACGTGATCGAGAAGACGAACGTGGGCGGAGCGATCACGTCCGAATGACCGAGGGCCTTTGCGGCCTCGGGATCCACGTACGCAGGATTGGTGTCACCCACCGCCTCTGCGAACTCCCGGATCTTCTCCCGGCCGACCTCGTACGCCGGGGTGGGCGGATAGGTCCGCCCCACGAAGGACTGGTCGAGCGCCATGAGCTCGCTACCTCCTGATGAAAGTCGAATTGGGCCGAGTGCAACCCATACAACGACACGAGGCCGCCCCCAATGGGGACGGCCTCGTGTACGAGCCTGTTTTCAGCGCGTTTCGCGGTGCGCAGTGTGCGAGTTGCAGCGCGGGCAGTGCTTCTTCATCTCAAGACGGTCCGGGTTGTTACGCCGGTTCTTCTTGGTGATGTAGTTCCGCTCCTTGCACTCCACGCAGGCCAGCGTGATCTTCGGGCGGACGTCGGTGGCAGCCACGTGAGTGCTCCTTGGACGGACGGTGGACGGATGAACGCAAAAAAGAGTAGCCGATCGAAGGACCGACCCCACAATCGGCTACCGTTAGTAGCGGTGACCGGACTTGAACCGGTGACACAGCGATTATGAGCCGCTTGCTCTACCGACTGAGCTACACCGCTTTGATGACGAGTCTCCCCGCCGAAGCGGGGTTACCCGATCACCAGAGCCCCAATGCGGAATCGAACCGCAGACCTTCTCCTTACCATGGAGACGCTCTACCGACTGAGCTATTGGGGCGAGCGAGGAAGACATTACACGGTCTCTCGCCGATCGCCCAAATCCGTTTCGTCCGCCCACCGCCGGACCTTGATCGGCCCCCTGGCCACCCCTCCGCCGGACCCCCTGATCAGGCCCTTGATCAGGGGCTGATCAGGGCCTGAGGAGGGTTTGATCGGCAACACTCCGGGCGCTGCGCCACCGCCTCGCACCGGTTCGGCAGCCCCCTGAACACACCCGCCCCGCGCACGCCGCCGAGCCACAGCGGTACGACTATTCGGCTCCTCCTCGAAGCGCACCCGGCGCCCCCATAGGCTCGGCCCACTCTGCGTGATCTTGTCTCCCTCTGGAGTGCGATGGCCCACAGTGAGCCGCACCGGCCGGACACCAACGCGGCGGGCCCCGGAGCCACCCCCGGCGCAGCCGCACTCCTCCTCAGCGGCGCCCGGCTCACCGACGGGCGCACCGTCGACGTACGGATCCGTGGCCACCACATCGAGTCCGTGGCCGCGGCAGGCACCCTGACCGCCGACGGAACGCGCCTGGACCTGCGCGGCCACCTCCTGCTCCCCGCGCCTGCCGAACCCCACGCACACAGCGACACGGCACTCACCGCCGACAGCCCCGGCCCCGCGTCGCACCTCGTCGAGGACATCCGGCGCCGCACCACCGAAGCCGCCCTGATCCAGCTCAGCCAGGGCGCCACCGCCGTGCGCAGCCATGTACGCATCGGGGACGGGCAGGGCCTCGCGTCCCTCGAAGCCGTCCTCCAGGCCCGCCGCTCCCTGCGGGGGCTCACCGAGATCGTCGCCGTCGCCGTACCCGGGCTCCTCACGGGCACCGCGGGCGCCGACAACCTCGCCATGCTCCGCGACGCCATGGACATGGGTGCGGGCGTCATCGGCGGCCGCCCCGGCCTGGACCCCGACCCGGACGGCTACACCGAAACGGTCCTGGACATCGCCGCCGCCCACGACCGCCCCGTCGACCTCCACACCGACGGTGACGACCCCGGCCGGCTGACCCGCCTCGCCGCCATGGCCCAGGGGCTGCGCCAAGGCGTCTCCATCGGCCCCTGCGCGGCCCTCTCCCGGCTCCCCGCCGACACCGCGGCCCGCACCGCCGACCGGCTGGCCTCCACCGGCGTGGCGGTGGTCTGCCTCCCCCAGGGCGGCTGCTCGGGCGCCGCACACCGCGGAACCGCGCCCGTCCCCCTGCTGCGCTCCGCAGGGGCACGTGTCGCCGCAGGCAGCGGGGCCCTGCGGGACGCCACGAACCCCGTCGGCCGCGGTGACCCCCTGGAGGCCGCCTACCTCCTCGCCTCGCAGCACGGCCTGAGCGCCGAGCACGCGTACGACGCCGTCTCCACCGCTGCCAGGTCGGCCATGGGCCTTCCGGGCGTACGGATCGAGGCCGGCTTCCCGGCCGAACTCCTCGCCGTACGCGGAGAACGGCTCTCCGGGGTGCTCTCCCTCGCGTACAGCCGGATCGTGGTGCACCGGGGACGCGTGGTCGCGCGGACCAGTGCGGTGCGCGAGTACTGCGACTCCGAGACCACCCCCCTGGGCCTCCCCCGCCAGGGGCGCACCGATTCCGGCCCCGGCGGCGGACCTTGAGCGCGAACGCGCGCTCCGGCGTACGGTCGTGAGCATGCGCATTGTCATTGCAGGCGGACACGGTCAGATCGCGCTGCGGCTGGAGCGGCTGCTCGCTGCGCGCGGAGACGAAGCGGTGGGCATCATCCGCAACCCGAAACAGATCGAGGACCTCCGGGCCGCGGGGGCCGAACCCGTGGTCCTCGACCTCGAATCGGCCTCCGTCGAAGAGACCGCGGAGGTCCTGCGCGGGGCGGACGCGGTGGTCTTCGCCGCCGGTGCGGGCCCGAACAGCGGCAGCGAACGCAAGGACACGGTGGACCGCGGTGCGGCGGTGCTCTTCGCGGACGCCGCGGAACAGGCAGGGGTGCGCCGCTACGTCGTCGTCTCCTCCATGGGCGCCGACCCCGACCACCCGGGCAACGAGGTGTTCGACGTCTACCTGCGTGCCAAGGGCGCCGCGGACGCCGACGTACGCTCCAGGGCCGCACTCGACTGGACGATCCTGCGCCCCGGGATGCTGACGAACGACGCGGGCACCGGCCAGGTGCTGCTCGCCGCCTCGACGGGCCGCGGCCCGGTCCCGCGTGACGATGTGGCAGCGGCTCTGCTGGAGTTGCTGGACACGCCCGCGGCTGCGGGCCTGACCCTGGAACTGATCTCCGGGAGCGTGCCGTTGACGGTCGCGGTGAAGGACATCGCCGGGAACTGATCCCCCGGCAGCCCCTACGACGCCCCGGGCGCCCGGGAGTTGGGCCCGGGGAGTTGAGCGAGTCGAGCCCGCGCACGCCCGCTCACTCGATCAGCTCCCGGATCGCGCGCTCGGACCATTGGCCTGCCGCCCCTCGCGCAGAGGCGAGGTAGGCAGCCACCGTTGCCGCGTCCCAGGCCCCCGCGTCCAGCAACCCCGAAGCGATGAAGCGCAGATAGTCACGGGACGGCGGCACCGGGGCCACTTCGTCCGCGCTCCACGGGGCCGTGAAGGTGAGCACCGGCAGCCCGTCCAGCCGGCCCGCGCAGATCAACGTCTCGTACCGCCCGACCCCGAGCCCGGCCCTGCCCTCGGCGAGCACCTCACCGAGGTCCAGGTCCTCCCCGGGCTCCCGGTACATCTCCTGGGCGGCGATGTCCGCGAACTGCGACGCCGAGACGAGGTGGGCGCGGGCGTGGAGCCGCCCTTCGCCGTACGGGTCGTAGAAGGCCCGCCCGCCGCCCCAGACCGGCGACACGGTCGCGAAGTAGAGGGCTCCCGTCAGCTCCACAGGTACGGACCGACCGGGCAGCCGCTGGTCCCGGCACCCCGGATACGCCCTGCCGGCCCCGGGCGGCCGGCCGCCCTTGATGTAGCAGGCAAGCCGGTCCAGGTGCATGTTGGAGCCGTAGGAGGCGTACCAGACGCGCCGCGGCGCGGCCTCCTCCACGAGCGCCGGCTCGATCCGATGTGCGCCAACCACAGTGCCTCCCGCCGATCGGCGTGGTCCACCGTCACACTTGCACACACGCAGAAACCCCGCCCGACCTGTTGTTTAAGCAGGTCGGACGGGGTTTCCCGTCCTGTGGCGGCGCCAGGGTTCGAACCTGGGTAGGCTGAGCCGGCAGATTTACAGAGGGCTACCCCTGGTACATCTGAGCTGCGGTTCCTCCGCTGGTGAGCGTTCTCGGGACACACCTGGGGGAAGGCACAGCCCGAGAAGGTGCACCCTCGGCTGGCCAGGAGCCAGAAATACCGTCGCCCGGCTCATGCCGACGGAGAACAATGCCGGGTATGGGGACAGACATACACGGCTTCATCGAGTGCCGCTGGGATCGCTGGCTGGACGAGGACGACCGCGCGTGGAACCAGGTCATCAACCTTTCGCACCTCTACAACGGGCGCGACTAGGTTGCCTTCGGATCCCTGTTCGGGGTCCGCGACACCACCTCATTCCGCGCACTTGCCGATCACCGGGGCCTCCCCCATGACGTGTCGAAAGAGGTCCTCGCTGACTTCGAGCCCTGGAGTGACGAGCTGCACGGCGAGTCATGGATCACCTGGGCGGAGCTGGCAGCCGCCAACTGGGGCGAGTTCTCAAACGAGGTCGACGGCTGTGTCCACGAGTACCACCGGAACACTGACGGCAGCTGGAAGATGCACGGACGGAACTCCGGCCTCAGCCGCTTTGCCGAACTCTCCGGCCTCACCGATGCCCGGCAGCTCTACTCCGCGGGCACCGTCTATCCCGAGGACACCGAGTGGCCGGACGGCGACCGACTCTTCCGCGTCGGCCGCCTACAGCGAAAGGACGCCGTACCCGACGGCGAATGGGGTGCCGTCTGGTCGGTCATGCGCACGCTGGCAAACCTGCACGGCGACGAGGGAGTCCGCCTGGTCGTCTGGTTCGACGGCTGACTCCACCAGAACACTGCCCGGTAACCGGCTGCGCCAAGAAGGCTGGCCCAGCGCTGAACTGGGGCACGTACCGATCGTGGCAGACCTGTGGTGGCTCGCTGCCACGACGGCATTACAGTCAGCGCCCAGCGCACCCAGAGACCAGGCACTTCTGCATCCGCTGGATGCAGCGCCCCACACGAACCCCACAGGGCACCATGAGAAGTTGCAGAGCGATACGTCAGGACCCACTTGCACACGGGGTGCCGGTGACTCAACCCACCAGCGTCCCCCTCGGTTGCCTGACCTCTGAAGTTCGGCGTCAGCCGCATCGGCGGAACTTCGGATGGCGTACGAGCTGCTGGTTGTGCCGGGCTTTAGTTGCGCTGGGTCACGTGGTCAGGAGTTCCAGCTTTCCCATCCACCTCAGCAAGAGCTCGCTTTGGGTGGCACTGAGTTCCAGGTCCGGCTGCTGGTCCAGCAGGTGCTTTACCTCAGCCACCGAGGCTCCTGTGTCAAGCATCTGGCGGGCTTCCTGAGCTCCGAGGATGCGTTCCATGAATAGCCGGCGCAGCAGCTGCGCGTCGCGATTCCCAACGAAGTTGCGACCATGGGCGGTGAGAAGGATCTGCTCGCCCTGCACGACGGCCAATCCGAGTGAGACCAGGTTCATGAGCCTTCTGCGCGCCTCGGGCTCAAGAGTGACACTCGTGAAGAATTCCATGAACTTCTCAAGGCAGGTCTTCAGCTGAGGGTTCTCTTCGACCAACTGGGCCATGAGCCATAGCGTCTCGACGTAGTCGTTGCTGCGGCCTCCGGGTACTTGGGCTAGCCGGTAGCGCGAGCGGGTCGCAGCATGTCGCAGTTCGTCGGCGTCGGCTTCGACTGTCTCAAGGTGACGCAAGGCGTCCACAGAGTTTCGGTCGACCTGCTTTTCGAGATGGAAGACAGTGCTGACCTGCTGCATCAAGGTGCTGGGCTCAACCATGAAGAGTTGCAGGCCAGTGAGATCACGCAGCTCATTCACCAGTTCAACGCGCGGAAGCCGGACGGCCTTAGCGGAGGCCTTCCGCCACCAGTCCTCCTTCAGGTCCCGAGTAACGAACAGGATGTTCGTCTCATGGATCCGGGCCGCGTCCATCAGCTGACGCCAGACCAGATAGTCGCCGGCCGCTTCCTCGTCTTCCTTCTTTCCGCTCTCAAAGTCCTTGTAGCCAGGCGGTACTTGCTGGTCAGCTCTCTCCTTAGCCCGCTGCACCTCCTGAGCGTACTGCTGTGCGGAGTAAGGGGATCCGACGCGCTGGTCGAGGAGCTGCTCCAGTGCCTTGATGACCGGGTCGGTGTGGGTGTGACGGATCCCGGGGACCGTGTCCTTGCTTGCCTGGTGCTCCAGGCTGTCGACGATGTCCTGGTAGAGCTTCTCCGCGCCACCGAGCTTCTCGTGCATCGGTGAAACAATGTCAATGTTGTCGCCTATGTGAACATTCCTAGCCCACTCGTCTAGAGCGCTGCGCGCCCGATTGATGGAGTTCTTCAGGACCTCTGCCGCGGTAGCGGCCTTCTTGTCGTGGTAGGTGATGAGCTCTTCGCTCTGCCGGTTGCGCCAGAACTCGACCAGCACTTGGTGGGGGACCCACAGGCGTTCGGAGATCGTCTTGAGGACGGTCAGCATGTCCTCACGAACGCGCGCGTTCATGCGATACAGGTCAAGCAAGACGTTGGTGTCTAGGACGACGAGGCCTTGCTGTAGGACACACCGGTAGTCGCGCTCGGCGGGTGTGCGGTAGGCCTCGAATCCGTCGAACATGCCCCGTGCGGTGGTCACAACGCTCCCCTCCCCCAGAAAGTACATGCCCATGATCCCAGAGGCGCGAGGCCGAAGTCCGGGTATTTTCGGTGCCGTACGCGCGATCTGGTCTTGCCAGCGGGTGCGCCCCGGGCGCTTCCGTGGGCTGGCCCGAGGTGCCATCGCGCGGACCTCCAGCCGACCAGCAGCTATACAGCAGTCCGATTCCGCGCGCTCCTGAGCAGCCGCCACACCAAGCCCGTCGACTCAGGGGGGCACCTGAGGGCAGCGCCGACCGCTCCGTGCGCAACGCCACTCCCCTACCAAATCCGCCCTCGGGGCACCTGCCGCTCACGACTTAGCCCTGCCTCTCCCATCACCGGATCGCGGCGCCGCGCCTCTATGGGTTGAGCGCGCCATCACCCGCCCACCGGCCCGGCGCAGCAGGCGCAACTGCCGCACCGGTTCTGTGGGAACCCGAACGTTTAACATCAACTTGGCGCATTTTTTAAAAACTTGACGCTGCGCCAGATGTGCTGCCATGCTGATGGCATGTCACTGGGGGGAAGTTTCCAAAAACTTGACTGGCGCAGCACTCGCTCAGTCGCACTGGCTCACAAGGTGGTCCCGGACGCTCCCGGCGTCTACGCCTACGTAGAGCTCGCAGAGCTCAGGGGGCTGACCGTTACACAGACGTGGATGTATGTGGGTCAAGCCCGGTCGCTCTCTGTCCGGTTGAGTCGACACCAGGTGCACATGGAGACCAACCGCCATCTCCGCGACTGGTTGCACCGCAATGGAGAGCGGCAGTTGCACTACGCAGAGGTCGACGTCGCCATGCTCGACCAGGTGGAGCGTGACCTCATCAGTCAGCTCCGGCCGCTCTTCAATCGAAATCTCTTCCCCCAGCACTCTCTGTCGACCTGAGCACTCACCGTGCAGGAGGAAAAATGGACATGCCAGTGGCTCTCAGCCATGCCACAGACATCGAAGCGATTGCAGCAGCCCGCAGGAAACACGATGAAGTGATCGCCGAGCTGCTCGAGGCCTCTATCTCCAGGGAGGATGCACTGTTCGTCGAGGTGGCCCACATGGGTGGGACCCCCTCCTACATCGCTTCTGTGTCCCTTGAGTGGATTCGCCGCCAGGTCAACCTCACCGACACCATGCCGCTACTTAAAAGGAGCATCGACAAGGAAACGGGAAAACTTCGGATCGACGAGGAAAGTATCGAGATCATCTCGCAGCGGTCCATCGACTGGTCCCGGGAGGCGGTGCTCGCCAAGTACCTCATTGAGCGCGATACCCATAAGTTTCCGCCCATCCTGGCCGTCCTCAGTCAGCCATGGGTGGATGACCCGGACAGCCAGATGTGGGACGAAGAGGGGTGCGCCAAGGAGGCGTCCGTCGCTTTCAGGGCTCTCGACCTTCGTGGCCGCCTGGGCCTGATCGACTTGAGTGCCAAGGCCAGGTTGTATGCGCTTGATGGGCAACACCGGGTGATCGGCATCAAAGCAGCTCTCGAGCTGATCAGCACTGGGCGCCTGGATGTCAGGGACAAAGATCGCAAGGTCAAGCGCGACGAGATGCTGAGCCTAGACGATCTCATCTCTGACAATGGGCTTGACGAGGCACAACTTCAGCAGCTCGGTGACGAACGGATGGGCATCGAGATCATTCCAGCCGTGCTCAAGGGGGAGTCACGGACGGATGCCCAGCTCAGAGTCCGGACAACGTTTACCCACGTCAACAAGCAGGCGTCTCCACTGACTCCGGGAGAGATCGCTCAACTGGACGAAGACGACGGCTTCGCCATCGTCGCACGACGGGTGGCAGTGAGCCATCCCTTCCTCAGCAGCGTCAAGAGCGCAGTTAACTTCAAGAACAGCACGATCTCTTCACGCTCTGTCCCCATCACCACGCTGCAGACTCTGACATGGATGGCGCGGACCTACCTCCTCGCACACAACGATTACGCGAGCTGGGGAACCAAGGGTAAGGAACTGGCACGCCGGCCCGGGAAGGCCGATCTGACCCGTGGCGTTGCCGACTACACCGCGCTGTGGGACCACATTGCGGAACTGCCGACGTTCCGTGCAATCGCAGCTGGAGAGTCAGTGGTCCTCCACAGGCGCTTCGCTCACGAGGACAAGAGTCAAGGAGTTGGCGGCGGCCACCTTCTACTACGGCCAGTAGGCCAGCAAGCGTTGGCCCAGGCAGTCGGACTACTCCACGCCGAGGGCATGGCCCTGGACTACATCTTCGCCAAGCTGGGCACTCTCGATCGCGAAGGAGCACTAAGGCTCGATGCTGTCGAGAATCCCTGGTGGGGGGTCCTCTACGACATGAATGGCAAGCGCATCAGCATCAAGGGGCGCGATACCGCGGTCAAGATCCTCCGTCACGTCGTCGGTGGGCTTCCAACCGACAAGGAGCGGAAGGTGCTGCGTGAGGCGATCGCTGACGCCCGCTTCATCGGCGATGGCGATTACCGCGACTACAACAACAGCATCGTCTCCAAGTCCAAGATCAGCTTGCCGGATCAGCTGTAAAAGTGACGCGGCTTCGACCCTGATACGACCTGCCAGCAACAGCGGCACAGGGTCGAAGCCAACCACATCGCGCCCTCGCAGATCCTCTTGCGTGCCCCCAACCGGACACTCTCGCCCTCAGGAGGCGATCAACGCTAAAACGAACCTCCCCGGAACGAGCAGCGCGGGCGGCAGGCGCCCGGTCATGGTGCGTTCCGTGCTCTAGTAGTAACGGTCTGGGCGAGTTGCTAGTGGAAGCGGATTGGCCTCAAACCCTCTGATCAGCCGTTGCCTCGAGTCCGCCAACTTCTAGGGGGAGCCTGGGGACATCTGCGACGCCTGCTCAAGAGCTCGCAGGTATCTGTCGTAGACGAAGCGGCGGAACCAAGAGATATGACAGGCAGTCCGCGGTAGCGCACTGCGGCGCGACAGCAAGCGTCGCCTATCGCAGAAAGAGCCCATCAGACGCGTAGGCGTGCGGGCCCCGCCGGCGCCATAGTCCGCACGCCTCGATGCCATGGTCAGAGCCCGCCGCGCCTTGACGCCTGCGGCCAGGCACTCAAACGCGAACATTGCACACAGACATGGCGATACGAAGTGCGCTGCGATGGGTAAGTTTTGATTACGGGACGACGCGGCTCCCCCTGCGGGGCCGCCCTGTCAGTCCTTGACGCTAACTTGAAGACATGATCACCGCACTTGCCGCCACCGGTGGGACGACTCCACCCCCCGAGGGCATCTCAGCGCCCACCGCAACCATCATCAGCGCCGCCATCGCCTTCGCCACGGCCGGGATCGTCAGCCTGGTAACCAATGCTTTGACGCACAAGAGGGAACGAAATTCCTACCGCAGAGAATTGAATCTCAAGCGACTCAATGAGCTTTATGGCCCGCTGAAACTGCTCCTGGATCAGAACAGAGTTCTGTCTGGCCAACTAAAGGAAGGGAGGCCCGAAGACTGGCACATCCTTGACCACGTACCTGAAATCCAAGCAAGCGCTGACGACAAGGCAATCGTTGATCAGATCTTGGCCATCAATAAAAAAATTGTGGACATCTTGGAGGGTAAGTCCGGACTCTGCCTGATCCCGATCCCAGATAGCTTCTCCAAGTTTCTCGGACACTACGGCATGCTGTCCCGCGCCTTTGCCGGTCAAAATATTGTACGCAATTCAAACTTCGAGTACTTCCCTAAGGCATTTGAGGTCGATGTAGCGAAGGGTTACGAAACACTCGCAGCCAAGCTCAAGAAGGAGAGCGGAGAATGAATTCCTCGTTTGCGTTGAGTAATCGATGCCTGAGCGACACGGCCACTCCGTGCACGTTCTGCCGCATCGTTCGCAATGGCACAGAGGAAATTCATGACTTCGGAACGATGGTGGCATTCCTGGACTCATACCCAGTGTCCCAGGGGCACTTCTTGGTCGTACCGAAGAGGCATCTATCGGACTACTTTGAACTGAGCGACGACGAGCTGCGCGACAGTAATAGGGCCCTGAGAGACCTTCGCGTTAATCTTCTTAGTGGAGATTCAAGCATCGCCGGATTCAACATTGGCGTCAATTGCGGAGTCGCTGCCGGACAGACAGTCGAGCACGCGCATATCCATCTGATTCCTCGCAGGCAGGGCGACACCCCGAACCCGCGCGGTGGAGTCAGAGGAGTAATCCCTGCCAAGATGACCTACTGACCGGCGCACCCGGCAGCTCCACGCCGTTTCGAAGGCCATCCATCTCATGCCCGAGTAGTCACTCATGAGCTTGCCATGATTGTCAGCCTCGGGTTAGTCACACTGACTGCCATCCTGCCTGATGCGAAGCAGTCAGCTATTGACTTGGCTTGGTGCCAGCGCTCCGAGCTGGAATGTATGAGATCGGTGCCACGCAAAGTAGGGCTCGCGATCGGTCGACCACCATGCAATAGAGCGGCCCGCCAGGTGCTCATCTATGTACTTGGCCACAGCTGGGGCGCTTGCCGCGACGGGGCTAACTTGGAGCCGGCCTCCGTCTTCGACAGCGACGAAGCCGTGCTCAAAGAGGCTGTCGCAACCGAGAAGGCACGCGAGCATTGCAACATTGTTGAGGTCCCATCGCTCCTCCTCGCTGCACGCCGCACGCTTCTTGATGTGCGCGGCGACGAGGAAGGCTCGCGGGAGGGTGCGCCCGCAGAGCGCGCAGTCCCCTTGCACCCCGGGCAACAGCGCCCTCTTCAAACGGCCTTGCTCCGCACGTCGTTGAGCTTCCGCGACTGCGTCAGAGGGAGCCAGCGGCGGCGCCGGGGGTTCCACCGTGGCTGAGGGCGAGCTGACATGAACGCTGTCCTCGAAGCCGATCAGATCTTTGAGGACCGCACCGTCCTCGTCGCGTAGAGCAACAAAGCCCTGGATATTGCGGTTGGGTTTCCACTTCAGCAGGGAGCGGATCTCCTCCATCGGGAAGTCAATGCCGCGCACTCCGGTCAGTGCGTACATGTACTCCCAAGTCTGCTTCGTCCTGTCGTCGACTCCCCATAGACGGAGAGCGAAGTCCGGGTTGTGCCAGGTTGCAGCGACGGTCCCGACAAGGTAGAGACGCTTGCTGCCAGAGAAGAAGACGACGTCGCCAGGTAGCATTTTGCGAATTTGCGGCAGATTTGCGCCCTCGATGCCGGGCGTAACGCCCCACATCTGCGCTTGGCCAGATGGGAAGAGTGCGCTCAGCGTCTGCATGACCTGGGGGTCGATGAGATCCACGTGGTCTGCCAGGTCAACAGGTTGCAGGATGGTGTCTTCGTAATGCTCGCGAACGGTCGGACGCTTCAGGCTTGCTGGTTGGGCAAAGACGGTCACGACGCGTCCCCTCATGGTCTGTACGCCACCAACGGCTATGAGATGACGCTTGGTTGGTAGATCTATCAGCTGGCACTGACACACCACCACTCGCCGCGGGCTCGCCAAAACCAGCGCTCATTCCCCGGCTGTGCCCCCTGGGCCTGTCGGTCACCTCAACGCCGCTCCCCAGGTTCTAGCCGACAACCGCTCCGGCGGCGGGCGCTTCCAACCAGAGGGCCCCCGTGCTGCCAGCCAGCGGCAGACCGAGCACCCGCTGCACGGGCCTGCGCATCGTGGTTCGTAGTCGTTCGTGGGCTGGGCTTCTCGGCTGCCAAAGGAACGCTGAACGTCCGCGAATGAGACTGCTGGCACCTAGGGCTGCAACCGAGCGTGCAAGCCCGGTCAGAGGTCTGAGAACCACTTTAGGAGTTCGACCGCCCGCACCACCTAACAGCTCTCGAGCCGACGACACGACGTAGTGCGCACTGCGGGAAGCAGCCAGGATCCGCTCGCGTCTGCGGACGTTGCCGTCAGGGACTGCCGTCAAAGGCGCGACGAACCGGCATGCGGGCCCCGTCGCCGCGCCCACCTTCACCCACCCGACTGCTCACACGCGACTCGGCTCTAGCCTGCACGCCTCGGCGGGCACCAGCACGCTTTCCAACTGTGCGAGTGACTGTTCGCTGGTCAACCGTGACGGCTTTCAAGACCGCCCCCATCCGCGGCGAACGCCTGGCCCTCTGATCTGCCCATTCGCTGGGACTGCGCCCCAGGGGTGCTTCACTGGCCCACACATGGCCCCACGGCACCCGCCCAACGAGGTCGGTGACGCGACCAAGTGCGGTGTCATACCCGCCCCGTAGGCTCAGCTCATGGAAAAAGGGGCCATCTCCCGCGACGACATCCTGAAGACCCTGCAGGAGTACGACGATCTGGGAGCGGAGTCGTTCCTCAGCCTGTACGGCTTCAAGCCAGCCCGGAAGTTCCTCATCCTGCACAACGGCAAAGCGTACGACTCGAAAGCGGTCGCAGGGGTAGCCCACAAGCATTCCCACGGGAGGGCGCTGGAATGGGACGAGCTCAGCGGCGGCGTCGGCCATGCAGTCGACTGGCTCAAGCGCGAAGGCTTCCAGGTCGGGGTATCCCGGAGTCCCAAGTGGACCCGTGACGAGCTGATCCTCGCGTGCGATGTCGTGACCCGGAACGGCTGGCGAGGGCTTTCTTCTTCGGACCCGCGGATCGGAGAGCTGTCCGACCTTCTGCAACTGCTCGGCGCCTACCCGCCCGAGCAGCGCGCGGCCGAGTACCGCAACCGCAACGGGGCGGCGCTCAAGACGCACAACATCGCCAGCTTCCACCCTGACTACCAGGGCAAGCCCACGAACGGCGGAAAGCTGGACCGTGAAGTGTTGCAGGACTTCCTGGAACGGCCAACAGAAATGGCACGGGCGGCTGAGCTGATTCGTGCAGGACTGCGATCTGGCGAACTCCAGCCAGCGCCGCTCACCGAGGATGAGGACCTGGACGACAACGTCGGCGCACCCGAGGGACGTGTCCTCTACCGTCGCCACCGCACCCGCGAACGCGACAAGGGACTACGCAAGAAGAAGATCGCGTCGGTCCTCAAGCGAGGAGGCGCACTTTCCTGCGAGGCGTGCGGCTTCAACTTCGGCAAGGTCTACGGGGAGCGGGGCGAGGGCTACATCGAGTGCCACCACGTGGTGCCGCTCCACGAAGCTGGAGAGGGCACTACGAAGCTGGCGGACCTCGCACTGATCTGCTCGAACTGCCACCGCATGATCCACCGCAGCGCGCCTTGGCCTACGCCGGCCGAACTGCGCCTGTTGGTTCTGGAGCAGACCAGTGGCCGGGAGGCGCGTCTGCCCATGCCGCGGACTGCGACAGAGGTCGTTGAGGCATGACCGCTACGGACATCTGCGTGGCCTTAAGCGAGGACGTGCCACCCCACACCAACCCCACGAGGATGGGGAGCACTTTTGGCTACTCGACCGCGGTCTCGAACTCGACAGGCTGGTTGCCGCAGGTTTCGGCGAGGGTGGTGAGGGCTTCGGCTTCGGGCTGGTCGACGGTCAGGCCCCAGCGCAGCTTGGTCGCGACCCAGTCCGCTGCGTAGGTGCAGCGTGCGTCGGCCAGCGGAGGCAGCCAGGTGGCGGGGTCCTGGTCGGCCTTGCTGCGGTTGGTCTTCGCAGTGACGGCGACGAGGGAGCGCTCAGCGTCCAGGTCGTTGGCGTACGCCTCCCTGCGAGCCGGCGTCCACTGCGAGGCGCCGGAGTCCCAGGCTTCAGCGAGGGGCACCATGTGGTCGATGTCCAGGCCGCCCGGGGCCGTCAGGGCGAGCCCGTCGTAGTACGAGTACCACTCCCCCGCGGTCACCTTGCACCCCGCTTCGATGGTGGGCGCGATCCGGGACTCTGCGATCAGGACCTCCATACGGCTGTTACATGAGTCCTTGTCGGCGTCGACCCAGTGCTTGAAGGACGAGCGCTCGTAGCCGGTGCGGGACTCCGCAGCCAGCGGCAGCGCCTGGACGCCGTCGGCAAGGGGAGTGACTTCGGCGGCCTGGACCGGAGCGGCGGCGAGCAGGGGCACGAGGGTGAGAGCAGCGGCGGCGAGGCCCCGCGCAACGTTGTTGATCACGAGGATCTTGTACGGGCGATCCACCTCGTTGAGGTGCCGGACGTGCCGTCACATCACTCGGGAGGCTGGTAAGTCGTACTACCTTCCTCGCCCGTGTGTCGGCTGTCCATGTTGGCGCAGGGAGGTTCTCAGCGCTTGATCGTGACGCAGGGCATCCGCTCAGGGTGTCCCTCGAATTCGACACAAAGTTTGGAACGGTGCGGGAATCTCTTGTTGATCTTCCATGTCGCGATTTCGAACTTGTGCCCGGAGGCTTGCTTGGATGTGGTGTATTTCCACCCCCGCACTTGACGGACATAGGTGTCGCCCTTCCAGAGGCTGACCCGGGCCCGGGCGCCTGCCTCCCACCCGTCCAGGAGCGCCCGGACTTCGTTCACCTTGAGTCCTTCGCCGATGACACCGATGCTGACCGGCCCGTCATCGGCGCCACCGCTGGCGTGGGCGGGCGCTTGGCCGAGGCAGCCCAGGGCCATCAGGGACGCCGCAAAACACGTGATCCTTCGCATGATGTGCCCAACGTCGCTCTCCCCCGCTAAGGCATCACTGGAGGCAGCTTCTCACTCATGCGGGCGACCTGGCCGGTGCGGCGAACCGAGTCTCAAAAGCCCCCGCTGACCTGATGAATGGCGCGGGGGCATCTTGAGTGCTCCATCCAGTCCTCGCCCGCGGGGACCCTTATTCATGTGGGCTGCGGTGCACGTGTTCCTGCCCCTGTGATCCGGATAGCTGCGGGCCACGGCCGCGCTCCGGATCAGCCGGGGCCGCAGTGTCTTTCGTCAAGTCACTGTCCGGACGGCGGGCGGGCTGCATGCTCCTGAGGTGCCAATCCCCTTCCGCCGCAAGCACGGGGCCCCCGGGGCCGGTTACACACCGAACCTCTGGCCCGTCTGGATCGTGGCCCCCGTGGCGCTGATAGCTGCCGGTGCCCTCGCCTGGGTCAGCTACCACTACGCCTACGACCACTTCGCCCAGGCGGCTGCCGACCAGAAGCCGCCCAAGTCGGTCAACATCAATGACGTCCTCAAAGCCGCCGTCACCGCACTGACCCTGATCGGTGCCGTCCTCGCCGGTCTCTACGCCTACCGCAAGCAGCTCCTCGCCGAGGGCGACGCACACCGCGCAGACGCAAACCAGCTCGCCGAGCGGTACACCACCGCCGCCGAACAACTCGGCCACGACCAGGCCGCCGTCCGCCTCGCCGGCGTCTACGCCCTCGCCCGCCTCGCCGACGAACTGGGAAGAACAACGCCAGGTGTGCATCGACGTCCTGTGCGCCTACCTCCGCATGCCCTACGAATCCGACCCGACAGCCCCCGAGCACAAGGCCGGTGAGCTGGAAGTCCGGCAGACCATCATCCGCGTCATCCGTGACGTTCTGGTCGAAGGGGGCCACGGAGGCCCTCGGAGACTGGCGCGACCATGACGTCCGCCGGGAGCGGCCCACGAAGTGACTGAGCCCTCCGGGAGTCCTCCGGTGCTTCCTCCCGGAGGACTCCGTGCCGGGTGGTCAGGGCACGTCGCCCTCCCATACCCAGGGGCCGTCAGGACGGCTGAAGGTCGGGCCGTACGAGGTTCTCCCGCCTGGCCCGTACGCGCTGTGAGGGGTGAGCAGCTGTGCGCCGGTGGTGATCTCCTCGTCCGTCCAGGCGGTCACCTCAACCAGTTGCCCGTCCAGTGGCCCGCCGACAAGTTGGCGGTAGGAGTGGCCGGGCTGCGGCCCGGTCGCTGGCGCGTCGTGGTCGGTGCCGTACACCCGTGGTGCCTGTGTCATGCGGGCAGTCTGGCGCAACGTGGGGTGAGGCAGACATGTGTTGAGCGCTGATCGCACTCTCGTTGCTCATGAACGAGGAACCTGCGGATGGGCTCACCGGTTTCGCCCGACGACAAGGTCGATCCCATCGAGTGCTGCTGCCGCGCTGAGCGCACATCAGCCATGACGACGCAGTCGCCTCGCGGCATTGGTGACAGCAAGAATTGTCCCAGCGCTCGCCCGTACTTCCACCCGCACGCACGGGTACGGGGCGCCGCAGGCGAGGTACCCGCCCCGGGCCCGCTCCGTGTTCACCCCGAACGCATGGATCTGCAGGAGCACCTCGGTCGCAAGAGCCCGGCCAGCGGCGAACCTTCCGACGCCATCTTCACGAGAACGGACAGCAGATGTCGGCGGGCCGGAGTTCGACCGATCACGGTCGTGCTCAGTCCCGGCTACGTCGGTGGTCAGCATGGCCGCCGAAATGCCCGCACCGGACGGTGCGGGCATTTGATGATGAGGATGGATCCCGGCTCCGGCGGGGCACATACCTGCCCTCACCCCTCGTGGGGCCCAGCAGGCAGGAGCCGGCTTTCAGCCCGCCATGCCGTTGATCAGCGGCGGTGGTGGTTGCGGCCCCAGGAGTCGGTGTCGATGGTGCGGCCACGGTCGTTGCGCAGGACGGCGGTGTCGGAGTAGTTGTCCCAGACGTAGGAGCGCCGGTCCTGGAAGAGGTCGGTGCGGGTGTCGCGGCCGATGCCGGTGTGGACGCGGACGGTGGCGCGTCCGGCGAGGCGGACGTCGTCGAAGCGGTAGCGGTGACCGTCCTCGTCGCGCAGGGTCCATCCGTCCAGGTTGACCGCGCGGCGGCTCTGGTTGGTGATCTCGACCCACTCGGCGTTCAGCGACCGGTTGCTGCGGTTGTCACGGCCCGGGCTGTCGGCCTGCACGTCACTGATCACGACGCGGGGGCCGGGGCGGTGGCGGTCGCCGTCGTCGGCGGAAGCCGGCAGCGCAATGGCTGAGACAACGGCACCGGCCGCCAGGACGGTAGCGGCTGCGCGGCGGACGGTCGAAGAAGCAGACATAGGTGATGTCCCCTCAATCACAATGCCCCGGGCCCGGTTCAAGGCCCAAGGTCGGTACGAGTTCCCGACCCGTCCTGGGCCGAGAACACACACTCTGCGACCTCGACCGGGACGTCGGGACACCAACCCGACCCCGGTAACCAACTGCGGACATTTCCGTAACGATCGCCTGCATCGGTCAATCGATTGATATCGACATGAACTCGACATTCGATGAGAGCTGCACCCACCCAGCAGTGATCGGCAGCAACCGGTTGCGCACCCCGGCGCACAACCGGTCCACCTACAGGCGCGTCGTCCCCCCGGACGCCACTCAATCGGTAACAAGCGGCCTCCACTGATTCTCGAACACGTGCCACGGGAGTCACACACACGCACGAACTGGTATTCACCACCGTCCAAGCACTGAGGCTCCAAGCCCGGGCGAACTCGCAGTTGTGGTCACAGGCCTGGTGACAGCTTTCTTACCGGCACCCCATCTCCGGCGGCGGTGCCAGACACGACACCACCGGGCGTGATAGTGCCCCTAGCCGTCCTGCAGGTCCGACTGCGGGGCACAGATCTCACACATCACGATGTAGGTCTCATGTGTCACCGCAAGCCGCGCCTGCACTCTGTCCAGCAGAATCCCGTCCTTGGCCCTGTATGTGGCACAGCCACCCCGGTGCAGCACCGGCGGCGCCTCACCGCGTTTCGGTTGGATCTTCCACCCCTGATCCGCGCGCGCCTGCTCCGCACGGTGCCGGTTCCGCTCCTCCTGGGCCGCCAGCTCCCGGATCACCGTGTCCGTCCGCTGCAGCTGATACGCCAGGTACTCGCGCGTGATCCGGAGCTTGTCCAGGCGCGATATCTGGGATGGGTCGGCCATGGCTATCCCTCCGACGGCTGCTCATGGGCGTGCAGGAGTGCCGTGCGGGCCTGTACTACGTCCTCACGGTCGACGTCGCCCCAGAACGGATGCGTCGCCACGGCAATGGACAGGCGCAACAGCTCGGCACGCAACCGGACGATCTCGGCGTGCTGCTCCTCGGTGTAGCCGGGGCTGTCGGGCTTCCCCGACCTGTAGTCGGAATGCAGCTTCTTGTCCGTTTCCCATCCGGGCATCGGCTCCGCCGACCAGGGCAGGGTGCGGGCGTACTCCTCGCACGCGGCGCGGGTGCGATGGAGGGCAACCTGGGCGTCGCGCAGGTCCTGCGGGAAGGGGAAAGCGGGGGCAGTCTTGGGCACGTCCTAATGGTACGTCTGTTCGATTTTGGGATGCGAGCGGGCGCGCCGACCTTGAGGCCACCCGCACCAGTGCGGCGGCAACACGGGGTGCCGCGAAATCTGGCGCCGAGTGGCGTGCGGCGCAACCTGCTGGAGCCCATGACCAGGCGGCCCGGACAGTCCAGGACTGTCCGGGCGTGGCCGCCATGCGTCGTGGTCAGTGGCTCCCAAAGTGGGGCTGGGGGTGCCGAGATGTCCCTCGGCGCTCATGCTGATGACGGCGTCACGGCGCTTTGCCGGGGCTCCCCTCAAGCATCCTCACCCGTGGCTTCTCGATCGCTACGGCCCTCTAGGCACGCCGGGAAGGGCATTGAGAGCACCGCTTTAGGAGTTCGACCTCCCGTACTACTTGCCGGCTGCCGAGCCGATGACACGGCGTAGTGCACACCTCGGGAGGTGGTCAGCGTTCGCTCGCATCTGTGGACGTTGCCGTCAGGGACTGCTGTCAGGCCTGCGACAGAACGACTTTCAAGACCTAACTAGGCCGCCTCGCCCGCCGTCCCGGAAGCGAGATGACCTCGGCAGGCACGCTGTGGCCCACTCCTGGCTGCTCTTCTTGGCCAGAGGTTGGCCAAGAGGGCTGCGGATGTGCCCGGAAAGGCGTCGACAGCACCAGTGTCAGGATGGATGCTGCACTCATGCCAGGAACTCGTACGGTATACGCGGATGAATCGCACTCAACTGGGGAAAACCTTCTCGACCCGGCGCAGCCCGTCTTCTGTGCAGCAGCCGTCTATGTCGACGACGAGCTTGCTCAGCAGATCGTGGACGACGTCAAGGCGAAGCTTCCCTCGGGTCATGGCGAACCGAAGTACACCTTGCTGTCCAAGACACCCAAGGGTCGTGCATCACTCCTATCGGCCTTTGAGTCACTGTCCGACGCAACGATCCAGGCGTACATCGCACACAAGCGGTTCATGGTCACGACCAAAATGATCGATGTCTTGGTCGTAGAGCTGGCACACGAGACCGGTTACAACATGTACGCCGACGGGGCCGCTATCGCCCTGGCGAACCTGCTCTACGCCGGTGGTGGGCTGATGGGGGACGCAACCAGCTTCGACCGGCTCCTTCAAACATTCGTCGATGCGGCCCGTAAGCGCACGCGGGCCAGCGCTGACGACCTGTTCGCTGCGATTTCCGTCTACCAGGCCACTACGCGTCCTGAGTTCTCCGAAGTGTCCGACGTCCTGCAGTACACCCGGACGCAGGCGGACAACATCTTCGCGGAGATTGCCTCCGGAAGGGTGTTGGACAACTTGGACCCCGCATTGCCGTGCTTGGTGGAGGCCTGCCGCGGCATGGGCCGGGCCGTCGGTGACTTTGCCCTGATCCACGACGAGTCCAAGACGTTGGCGCGTCACGCGCAGCTGCTTCTCGCAGTGCACGAGCTGGAGGATCCGGCCCGACCGGGGCGATTGCTTGAGCGCCTGCCCATGACCAGCATCGGATTCTCTGACAGCAGCGCTGTGCCGCAACTACAGATCGCAGACTGGGTGGCGGGTGCGGTGCGCCAGTGGGCTGCGCAGAAGGTCACAGAGCTAACTGATCCCTTTACTGAGGAGTTGGAGGCCGTGGCCATGGAGTGGTGTGTTGGAGGTATCTGGCCCGATCTGTCTGTCGTCGAGAACCCTCGGCGACTGGAGCATGATCCGTTGGATCAGGCCTAGCCGAATCGGCCAGCAGAGCCACCTCGCGTACATCGATCGGGACCGCCGAGAAAGCCTCTACAAGCAGCAGCAACTAGATAACCTGTTGTTGCCCTTGCTGGGGCTGGTCAAGCTGTTGCTCGCGCATACGCTGCTCCGCACGCATGCCCTCTACCGTGGTAGCAAATAGTTCGAGATTTTGAGCTTCGTCAGGCGCATTGTATGGAGCAATTCCCAACTCAAGCGCAGTAGCATGCTGCTCAATGCTGTCGGCCGTCTGCTGAAGATTGAAAGCTCGCTCACGAGGCTTAAAGTATCCCGCTGCTGCCGTGATTACTGTGACAGTGAAGCCGAGACAAATGAGCACCCCTTTAGCGGGCTGGGGAGGGTCATACCATGCAGTTACTGCAGAAATGGCCGCGGAGGTAACGAATAGCAGCCACTGCATTAAGAGATGCAGGCGCCGGTAGTGTCGGGACTCCATGCGCAGCCGGACGACCTCAGGCGGAAGCCTCTCCTTGTAGGATGCCTGCCGATCGGTTGACGGAGGGGTGTGCCGCCTGGTTTCAAGAATATGGTGCTCCTCGGCCAGGGAAAGGTCGAGCCTAAGCTCCCTGACTGATGTCTCAGAATCCTCCCAAACTTGCCCATAGAACTCCGCCCAAAACTGCGCAAATGCAGCAAGCGCCGATAGGGCGGCAATGGCGAAGAAGACGCCATTTATCGCGGTTGGTGTATCCGAATCCAGCCAGATGAAGATTTTCAAGCTGGCCCACGCGAGGAGTGTCAGGGCAAGGAATATCGGTGTTCCGCATAGCCCCAGAACCTGTAGGCGACGATTTTTGATGCGTTGCTTTAAGTCTGCAATATCGCGGCGATGCTGGATCAACACATCAGTGGTCGTCGTGCTGGGAGTACTCACCGGTTCCGCCATCTGTTGCCCCCTCCCCTCGTTCCACGCTGCGCGAGATCTGGGGTAAGAGTCTCCTCGCCTCGACGGCTTGCCGTCCGAATCAGAGCAATAGGCATGGATCGAATCTTACGGATGCTCCGGCCGGCAGGGGTGGGGGTTGGTGCAATTACCCTTCACGGCGCGGCGCCTGCCCCCAACGGGCAAGACGGCTGGGCCTCGTGCCGCCCGTAGGCGGGGACCAGGCTCACCGTCGATTAACCCCAGTATTGGGCAAATCGGTCAACGCGTAGTGGGTGCAGCTCGTGACCTTTTTTGCGGAAGATGAAACAAGGAGAGCCTCGAGACTTATTATCGGCGCATGTCTACTCCAGTAGTGATCGCCAGTATCGCCCTGGCGCTCAGTGTTGCATCGCTCTCATGGCAAGCTTGGAGCTGGTGGTGGTCAGGGCCGATCATCAAGGTCACTGGAGCCTCCGATAGCCCCATTTTTGAGGGACAGCAGAGCGACCTCGGGTATCACTACATTCAGGCCGTGAATACCGGGCGCGCCGCCGCCACGATAGAAGCCTTCGGTATTGTTCTTCCGAGCGGCCTCAAACCTGTCCGGCACCGGCAGGAGGAACTTGATGCCGTAGAGCCGTGCACGCTGCCCTACCGGATTGAACCGCATTCCTCGGCGCGCTGGTACTTCACCCCTCAGATCTTCCAAGGTGAAAACCCGGAAGAGACGCGACCATTCGTGGTGGTAGCAGGCAAAGGTGAACGTGAGGGGAAGAAGTTTTTTCACTGAGAACGCCGCTGCTCTGGCACCAATGAAGGCGCGAGATGGCTCAGCGCCTTAGGTACCAGTTTCAGTTGGTGCTGGGGCTCCAGCAGGGCGAAGCGCTGGGGATCATATGGAAAGCCTCTACCTTGACGCCGGGTACATCCGGATTTCGCAAGAACAGGCTGCGGCCGCTGACCTGCCCCCGCGGCCAAAGTATGGCCCACCGCACGGCTTTGCAGCCTCTGCGGATCGCGCACCTGCCGAGCAGGCGGTCGAGGAGAGGAGCATGGCAGGCTTGAGACAACTACGGAGAGAGGGGGAGCGCGTGTCGCAGCAGGCCAGCCCTCGGGGAACCTTCCTGAAGATTGCTGATGTTGTCCGGGCGCAGATCGATGCTGACGACGAGATGGTTGAACTGCCGTCGGCAGCAGACTTGATGCGCGACCACGGTGTCTCCCGCGGTGTCGCGCTCAGAGTCTTCGGTGTTCTCCAGAAGCAAGGCATCGCGGAGCCAGTACCCGGTGGACGTTGGCGAGTGGTTCGCCGCGAGCAATCCGTCGACCGCCGGCCGTTGGCCGAACGCCTCGCTGATGTGATCACGGATGACGAACTTGGCGTGGGGGCAGCCTTCCCGAGTGCTTCACAGCTGTGCACACGTTTCGATGTCTCACGGCCGACGATCAGCAAAGCGCTCGACAAGCTGCAAGCCGCCGGGCTGCTTTCGGAAGGGAAGCAGGGGAAACAGAGGACTGTGTTGGCCCTGCCGAACCGAGAGGAGAGT
The DNA here is from genome assembly GCF_042796085.1 of Streptomyces sp. NPDC056452. Taxonomy (NCBI): domain Bacteria; kingdom Bacillati; phylum Actinomycetota; class Actinomycetes; order Kitasatosporales; family Streptomycetaceae; genus Streptomyces; species Streptomyces sp. NPDC056452. The sequence continues at coordinate 33,930 of NZ_JBHTRI010000013.1, read as the reverse complement.
TCCAAGCCTTGAGTACTACGGAACTGACCGAGTGGGCCTACCCCCTTGCAGAGTCACTGCTCGCCGAGCCTCTGCCTCGCAGGTGGGCCCATTCTCAAGGGGTCGCAGAGAGGGCCCAGACGATTGCTTCGATCCTGGGTAAGGATGCCGATCTGATGGAGGCCGCCGCGGTGCTGCACGACATCGGGTACGCGCCAGACCTCGCCAAGACCGGCTTTCACCCCCTGGACGGCGCGCGGTACCTCCGGGACGTGGCCCACGCTGATGAACGAGTGGTATGTCTCGTCGCGCACCACTCGTGCGCGTGGATGGAAGCCGAGGCACGCGGGCTGAGCGAGGAGCTGGAGGACGAGTTCCCGCGGTCGCATCCCCACCTTGCCGATGCGCTCTGCTACTGCGACATGAACACGACCCCGGACGGCGCCCCGACAAACCCGGTGGACCGGGTGAACGAGATCGCTGGGCGCTACGGACCGGACAGCCTGATCGGTACGTTTATTCGCCGCGCCGAGCCGGAGATTCTCGCCAGCACTGCGAGGGTCGTCGAGAGGCTCGCCGCTACCAAACGTCAACCGATGTAGGGCGCTGTTCGTCCCTGGTCCATCGCATGCTCGATCCTGAGCCGCATGGTGGGGTGGACATCGAAATCGTTCAGGTCCGCTGGGGACACCCAGCGGACCTGTGTCGTTTCGTCGCTCGTGCGGACATCCCCACCGACCGGACGTGCACGGAAACAGATGCTGAATTGCTGCCGCGCTTCACCGTCGTCGTACAGCATCACGTGGCCTGGGTCGGTGTAGATCCCGGACATGTCGATGACTTCGGCTTTGATCCCCGTCTCTTCCCAGACCTCGCGCACCACGGTGTCGCTGATGGACTCGCCCACGTCGTGGCCCCCGCCGGGTAGGGCCCAACGGCCGTTGTCGGAGCGTTGGATGAGCAGGACATCGCCTGCGTCGTTCTGTACGAACGCCACGACGGACGGCACGACCGAGTTGGCCGGTGGGGCGTCGGGGTCGTGCAGGTAGTCGATGCGTCCCATGCTCAAGCTCCCGTGATGTCGTGATCCGCGACCGGGCGTGCGCTGCCCCAAGTCTGGTCGATGCTATTCGCGTAGGTGTCGAAGAGCCCACCGCCGGGGAGCCGCCGCAGGTGCAGGACAGGCGCCATGTACGCCCCGATTCCGTAGACGTGGGTGTTCACGAGCATCTCGTTGTCGGACCGGAAAAGGGAGTTGTAGAGCGTCCCGTCGTGCAGGCGAAAGCCGATATCGGGGTGGCTCGTGAAGAGGGGGCGGTAGTTCACCAGAGCATTGCGAATCTTGCCGTCCATGATGCGGTGGCCCTCGTCTATGCCGCGTTGGTGGACCGCCGCGCAACCGGGGTCTCCCAGCAGGATTCGGATCTGGGTCGCCCTCTGGACCTTCTTCCTCAGAAGGTCATGGAACAGCGGGTCTTCCGATAGCCACAGGCCGGAGTAGACGAGAACGTCGATGCGCGTCTCCGCGCGTTCGTAGATCTCACGCCACAGGGTGGTGGGCACCATGTGGCGGTGCGGATAGATGGTGACGATCTCCGCTTTGCTCAGGTCAGTTGCCGTGTCCACGCTGCGGGAGTCGTCCCACAAGGTGGTGACATCCACCTTGAGCAGGGACGCCGTGGCGTACTGGTGCCGCCGGTACGGAACCTTCCCCTGAGTGATCCAGCGTTCGACCGTCTTCGGGTTGACCTCGATCGAATCGGCCAGTTCCTGCACGGTCATGCCCTGCGCGAGCAGCGCCGACCGCAAGCGTTCGTTGGACATCGCAACCTCTGGTGGGACGTCTAGGGACTCTCGAAGGTAGCCAGATGAACCCGAGCTGTCTACGTATCGGGTAACCAACGCCCCTGGCCTGCACCGATGCTGATGGTGCGCCAGAAATTCCCGGCGCAAAGCCAAGAAGCTCCACTGCGCTGCTTGACGAACCGTCATGCAGAACCTGTAATACAGGTACCACATTGGTTCGCCGAGTCGGGATCGCTCAACAACTGCACAGCGTGATCCACCGCAGTACGACGGCCGTGACAGCTCCGGCCGGTGGCGAGTGGAGACCAGCCGATCGAGAACGGGCCCGGAGTCACAACCGGGCCCTACACCCCACATGGGGGACACGCCACCGGCTCTAAAGAACCGCACGGCACACCTGCTGCGATGACTTCCGGGACTTCGGACCTCCCCGGAACGAACAGCACCGTGCGCATCGGAGATCCGAAGTACCAGCGCTCACGGTGCCCGGCATTCGGGCCTGCCTCCTCGGCGGGCTGCGGTGTCGGGTCGCCGCGGTCGCTCGTAGTCCACGACCGACCCTCAGACGGCGCGCGGCCCCGGTGGTGACACACCGGGGCCGCTGTTTTGGGCCGTCCACCGACTAAGGAGAAAACGACCCATGAAGACCATCGTTGCTGGTCGCGAGCCCGTTACCCCCGCTGAGTTCATCGAACTGGCCCTGGGTATCGACCTGGAGTTGTTCACCGGAACGGCCACCGAGTCCCTGATGGACCGGGCGGCCCGTCTGGACGTCGCCCACGAGGTTCTCGCAGAGTTCCGCGAGAGCGACCCGGAGACCGCCACGTACGCGGAAAGCCTGCTGCGGACCCTCCCGCTCAAGCAGCCGCACCCGTCTGGCCGGCGCCCCCGCCGCACGGCCCGCCGATCCCTGAACGGCCGCGCGGCCGGTACGGCGGTGGCGGCATGAACGCCCCGAATACCGCCCTGGGTGCATGGTGGCTGCGGCACGGTGGTGCGCTGCTGGTCGCGGCGGCCGTGCTGTCGTGGCTGCTGCCACTCCCGTCGTGGGTTCAGTTCCTGGGGAACCTGCTCGTGGTGGCCGGCTGCTTCCACCTGATGGCCTCACACCGGGCTCACCGCAGCCGAGGCGGGGACGGGGGCGGTGATGAGGCATAAGTCGAGTCCAGCCGAGCAGATCGCCGCCCTACAGGGCATCCAAGCGGGCCTGACGAAAGTGCTCGTGGCGGTCGCGGTGGTGGCTTTGGCGTTCACCGCGACGAACGTGACGCTGTTCGCGATCGACCACCACATCAGCGTATGGATCGCCTGGCTCCTGGACCCCATGGTCGCGGTCGCTCTTGGGGCGGTCCTGATCGTGGACGGCCGGTTGTCGGAGCACGGGGTGCAGCCGTCCGGCTGGGCCACCGGGTTGCGTTGGTTCGCCGGGTTGGGCACGTGGTTGATGAACTGCTGGGGCTCGCTCTGGCCGGCCGGTACCCCGTTCGGGGTACCCCGGGAGATCGACCCGGCCGGCCTCGTCCTCCACTCCATCCCCCCGGTCCTGTTGATCGTTCTCGCCGAGGCGATCACGTACTACCGGCGCGCGATCCTCGACCGGATCGCCGAACTCCGCCACCAGATCGACCCGGTGGTGGAACGGGTGGAAGCCCCGCCCGTCCACCCCGCTTCCACCACGGCATCCACCCCGCCCGCGACAAGCACCCCCGCCCAGGTAGCCGTCGCTGCCAAAAAGCCTTCGGCGCTAGTCATCTGCGGTGGACACCAGGTGTTCCCCCTCACCGTTCCACCCCCTTCCACCCAAGACAGCGGGAAGGGACAGGAGCCGGTCAAGCTGCCCGCGGACGAGGCCGCCCGGGTCATCCGCGAGTGCTGGGTGGAAGGCGTCACCATCCCCGCTGCGGCGCTGCGTTCCACCCGTTCCACCTCCTACGTCCACAAGGTCTACAAGCAGCTCGAAGAAGACGGTCTGCCGCGCCGTCCCCGGTCTGTGGTGGCGCCAGAACCGGCGGGGGTGAGCCTGTAATGGCCACCCTCGATTCCTTCAGCTACGGCGGCGGCGTGCAGTCCACCGCCGCGATGGTGCTCGCCGCACAGGGGCGGATCGACTGCCGTACGTTCCTGATGGGCAACGTCGGTGACGACTCCGAGAACCCAGCAACGCTCCACTATCTCGACGAGTACGCCCGCCCGTTCGCTGCCGAACACGGCATCGAACTCGTGGTCTTGAGCCGGGTGATGGTCCGAAGCGGTGAGACCCGCACCCTGCACAGCGAGATCACCCGCGAAGGCTCCAAAGCGCAGAAGATCCCGGTGCGGCTGACCAATGGGAAGCCGGCGTCCCGGGCCTGCACGGTCGACTACAAAATCAAGGTCGTGGGCCGGGAGCTCAAGCGGCGCGGTGCCAGCGCCAAGAACCCGGCGACCATCGGGATCGGGATCACGCTCGATGAGATCTACCGGGCGAACACGACGCGGGCCGAGCCGCACGAGGTCATCACCTACCCGCTACTGGAGATGCGGCTACGACGTATCGACTGTGCCCGGATCGTTCGGGACGCAGGCCTGCCGATCCCGCCGAAGTCGTCGTGCTGGTTCTGCCCGATGCACAGCCTCAACGCCTGGCACGACCAGCGCCGCAACCAGCCGGAACTGTTCGAGAAGTCCTGCCAGCTCGAAGAGCTCATGAACAAGCGCCAAGCCGCCATGGGCAGGAAACCGGTCTACCTCACCCGCCTCGGCAAACCGCTGCGTGACGGGATCCGGGACGGGGTGGATGTGCTGCCCGGGTTCGAGGACTCGGACGGCATGTGCGACTCCGGGTGGTGCATGACATGACCCCCGAACCCATCGCCGCAGTCGACCTCTTCCGCACCGTCCTCACCGCGGCCGGCAACCGGTGCCAATGCACGGGCACCTGCGGCCAGGCACACGCCCAGTCCGGCGGGCGCTGCCCACGTCAACACGGCCAGCAGGCCCCGCTGATGGCCGCCCCCGCCGACCCGACCACCCCGGAACGCATCGCGGTTTCCCTGCCTGCCAACAGGCTGCGGGCCTGGTGCCCGGGCTGCCACAGCGCGGCCCGCCGCACCGCGAAAAGACCGGTCATCGAGGCGCTTCAAGACGGCCTCTTCGATCTGTGACTCTCCACTGCAAGTGCCGCATACATGCGCAGGGTCCGGCCCTCTCCACCACAGATCCGGCCGGACCCTCCAACTCCGCAAAGGAGTGCACGCAGCATGACCGACACCACCATCACCCCGGTAGCAGCCCCCGCGGCCGCACCGGACATCCCGCCCCCAACACCCGAGCAGAAGCCCACGCCGGCCACGGCTGAGGTGGAGCACACCCCGGGCGGCTGGCCGGTCGTCCCGCTCGCGGTGACCGGCACCAACGCCACCACCTCCCTGCTCGCCGCCGCCGCGCTCGTTGGAGGCCCGGCCGCCCTGGCCCTCGCCGCCACCGGCGCCGTCGTTCTCGGCACCGCCGCAGCGACCCGCAAGCGCCGAGCCAAGAGCAAGCCCCGCAAGGCGGCCACCGGCCGTACCTCGCGGTCTGTGGCCGCGACCGGATCGGCCGGCCGGTCCTCCCGTCACGGCGGATCTGGTCGGGTACCCGGTCAGGTCCGTAACGGGAACGCCGGCACCAGTAAGACCGCAGGCCGCGGCCGGGGGAAGGCAGGCCGCGGCGCTGTCGGTTCCTTGCTTGGGACCGGCAAGTCGAACCGACCGACGAGCGGCTCCGGCAGCCCCGGAAAGACTCCGACCAAGCACGGCTCCGCCGGAGGTACGGGCAAGTCGCGGCGCCGTGCGGGGCAGGTCAAGGCGTTGCGGGACTCGGCCCGCAAGTCGTCCCCGTCTCGGGCCGACCGCCGGTCCGAGACGGCCGGGGCACGGCGTGCCCTGGCGGATGCCCGCCGGGGTGCCAAGACGGCGGCCCTGACGGCGTCCATGGCTCGCAAGGGGCCGATTGGCAGGTCCGTCGGCAAGGCCGCGGGCCGGATCGGTGCGGCCAAGGCCAGGGCGATCGAGCGCAACCGCCAGGTACGCGACCAGCGGACCGCCGGGACGGTCGCTGCTCAGCGTGGCGACGTGCGTAAGGCACCGGCCAGGAGTAAGGCCCGCAAGGCGCTGTGGCGGTCCGCGGCCCGGTTCCAGGGGCGCCGACTGCTCGCCGCGCTGCTCGCCGGAGCCCTCGGGCTGGTCGGGATGGTCTCCACCCCGCTGGACCGGAAGCTCCGTTGGGCTTGGCTGCAGTACCCCGGGCGCCGCCTCTACGCCCGGATGACCCGCACCGCCGGAGAGCAGCGCAACGACCGGGATGACGCCATACGCGCCGCCCTGCAGGACGACGAAGCCGCCGCCGACCAAGAGGCGAACGACAACGCCGACCAGATCAGCGACACGGCACAGCGCCCCGCGGGGCTGACGCCGGCAGCACCCACCACCAGTGCGAGTGAGGGAGAGAACGTGTCTGGTTTCCGATTCGAGGAGTATGCCGCGGAGATGGAGTCCGCGGCCGGTCAGTACGACCCCGAGGACGCCATGGAGATCCTGGCCATGGTCGAGGGGCTCCCGGCCGCGCTCACGAGCGTGGCGAATGTGATGCGGGTCCTGGCCGAGCGTGCCGACAGCGAGTTCCCGCTGGAGAAGGACGTCGCGGACGGCTTCAACGACATCTTCGGCGCCGTCATGAGCGCGGTCGCGGTCGCGGAGGACATGGGGCCGCTGTTCCGGCAGTCCCATGAGCAGGACATCGCCCGCCACGAGGACCCGCGCAACGGGTCCGAAGCCGAGAAGGGATGGAACGTCTGAGATGACCACCACCACACAGGCCAGCACCGGGCCGGTGTGGGACTGGGCTGCCGGTCACGGACCCGTGACCGGCGCCTTGTCCGCCACCACCGGATGCCTCGCCATCGCCACCACCGGAGCAGCCACCGGCATGCCCCCCGGCTGGGCCCTCACCATAGGCGCGGCCGGTGCGATCGGCCACACCATCAGCAGCCTGCGCGAACGCCTCGCCGCACGCACCATCGCCATGCGCTCCGCCTCCTGGCTCATCGGCGCCGGATGGACCACCTGGGCCATGACCACCGGCCCCCTCACCTGGGCCGCCCTCGGATCACTCGCCACCATCGGCGTCGGCATCGGCGCCGCCGCCCGCTCCACCCTCCTCTACGAAGAGGCCCGGGAGCTGGAAGCCATCGCCGCCGATGAACGCCAGGTCAACCGCGAGCTCAGCGCGGAGCGTCGGGCGATCGCCGCGGAGTGGGTGGACCGGGTCCAGCGGGTCTGCAACCTCACCCTGCGGATCCTCGCGGTGGAGATCTGGCCCACCGGCACCGGCTTCACAATCGACGCCGAACTCCCTCCGGGCGGCACCACCTACGACCGGATCGCGCAGCACTCCGCCGCGCTGTCCGCCGACGCCCGCCTCCCGCACGGCTGCACCGCTGTCGCCTCCCAGGGCATCCACCAGGGTCGCGTCCTGATCGATGTGACCACGGTCAACGTGCTCTCAGAGGAGCGCACTTACCCGTCCGACTACAGCCCGTTGTCGATCTACACCGGCATCCCGTGGGGCTACCGCACCAACGCCGAAGAGATCTGCGTGTTCCTGCGCGAGCAGTGCGCGCTGGTCGTCGGCCCCACCGGGTCCGGGAAGACCAACATGGTCCACGTCATCCTCGCCGGGTTCGCCCGCACCACCGACGTTCTCACCTGGGTGATCGACCTGAACGCCGGATCGGCCGGCCTGCCCTGGGTCCGCCCCGCCCTCGACACCAACGGTGCCCCGATCGAGGGAGTACGGCCGGGCATTGACTGGCTCGCCTCGACCTATGAGGAGGCCGTGCTGATGCTCGATGCGGCCCTGGCGATCGGGCTGCGCAGGAAGGTCGCCTATCAGGACTTGATGGTCGAGCGAAACACCGACCAGCTCCCCATCAGCGCGAAGATCCCGCAGATCATGCTGGTCGTCGATGAGGGTGCGGAGATTCTAACCAGCACGGACCGGCGCATGAAGGATCTCGCGAAGAAGATCCTCGAAGTGATCCGGATGCTGCGGGCCATGGGCGTCCGCACGGTCCTCACCGCGCTCGGTGCCACCGGGTCCGTGCTCGGCAACCTGATGATCCGCCGCGAAGCCAAAGCCCGCGTCTGCCTCACTGGTGGCGAGGTGGAGGGCATGGACCTCAGCAAGGTCTTCCCGGGGGCCCGCGGGCTCCGGGTGGACCAGGCACCGTTCAAAGGTGCTGGTTTCATGGGGACGCCGGAGTCTGCGGCTGCCCTGTTCAAGAACTGGCGGATCCTGCCCAACCAGATCCGCGACATCGTCCACGCCACCACCGACATGCACCCGACCCTGGACGACGTCTCCCGCAAGGCGGCGGGCGACGTCTACACAAACCGGTGGGATCCCGAGCGCACCGCGTGGATGCGGGACACCACCCACACATCGGCCATCGACGCCCCGGCGACCGATATCGCTGGTGGGCTGAACCTGTCCGCCCTCCGCGGCGAGCAGGCAGCGCCGGTGACGGATGAGGACGCGGCCGTGCGCGCGTTCATGGAGCAGATCGACGCCCAGTTCGCCACCGCCCCGGAACCCACGGGCACGCCGAAGCCCCCGGCGGCACCGGGGCTGAACCTGTCCGCCCTGCGCGGCAGCGACGAAGAGGGCGGCCCCGCGTGGATTGCTGACGCGGTCGCCGCGATCAAGGCAGCGGGGCCGGCAGGGATGAAGCCGTCCGCCGTCGCCGATCTCGTGCGACGCAGTCGACAGGCCGTGCGGGCCGCGCTGAAAGCAGCAGCCGAGCGAGGCGAACTGGTCTATCGGGACAACGGACCGCACTCCGTCTACGTCCACCCCGATCACGCCTGAGCGGCTCACAGAGCGCTACTGGCTAGTGCCAACTTGCCACTAGCCACTAGAACACCCCTCTACTGGCAACCAGGGGGCCCCAACAGGCCGTTTCAGCTTGCCAGTAGGCAGTAGCCACTAGCCAGTACAACCACACACCGTCACCAACGGGCCCCGCCGGAACACCCTCCGGGGGGCCCGTCCGCACCCGGAAGGAGCACGTCATGAACGACCGCGAACCGCCGGGAACCACCATCCGGCACATACCCGCCGACGACTGGAACCGCGCGCAGGCCAACGGGAAGCCCGTCGTCATCGTCATCCGCGACCGCCACGGCGTCGAGTGGCGCCGCTGCCTGTTCCCGTTCGCCGTCGCCGGCGCCGTCGTGCTGGGTTGCTGGGGGCTGGTGGCCGTCCTGTGTGCGCTGCTCGACTTCGCCGCCCACACCGTCACCGTCATCGCAGGCGCCGCCGGACCGATCGGCATCGGGGGCGGCGTCACTCTCAGGCTCGCCCGCAGGCGCTAACTGTGCCAAGGGCGGCCCCCGTCTCACGCCAATGATCCGGGGCCGCCCTTGCCTGCCAGCACTCAACACAGAACTGGAGACATCCAGCATGACCTACCCCACCCCCATCCGGCGAGCGCGTGACCATCGGCCTCGCTTACTGGACCTCTTCTCCCCCGGCGGCGGCAGCACCCGGCGCACCTCCATGCGGGCGGTGGCGACATGACCAACCACCTGGAAACGGCCCTGTCCCTCGCATCCGGCGGCATTCCCGTGTTGCCGCTCCGAGCAGGCAAACTTCCGTTCGGCAACTGCCTCGCCTGTGCTGGCAACGCCTGCGGCGGGCGCCCCACTATGAAGAACGCCGGAGCATGCTCCTGCCCCGGCGTCTGCCACGGTTGGGCAGCGGCCACAACTGACATCGCTACCCTCACATCCCCGCTGTGGGCGGGCTTCTGGCTCCAGGCTCAGGCGGTCGCCTATCACCCGGCAGGCGCCCGACTGACCGTCTTGGACCTGGACGACAGGAACGCCATCACCTGGGCTCACCGGATCCTGCCCGCCACCCGGATCGTGCCCACTACCCGTGGGGAGCACTGGATCTACCTCGGTGCCATGCAGTCCGTGAATGCGGTTCGGCCCGGCGTGGACATCAAGTCATCCATGGCCTACGCCCGATGGCTCGGCCCTGGCACCGGCACCATGACCGACCTACCCGAGGCCGTGCGCGCGCTGACCGTAAGAGAGCCCGCCACCGTCCGGCCCGCACCACACAGCATCACGGTGCCCGCGGGCGTCGGAGAACAGCGCTGCCCTCACCGCACGCCCGCCTACCTGGACCGTGGCATCGCCATGGCCGAGCAGCGCATCACCGAGACCCGCAGCGCGATTCACGCGACCGTCTACCGGACCTTCCTTGCTGTGCTGTCCGCTCACGGTCGGTGTGGCTGCCTGACCGACGCCCACATCGGGCGGCTGTTCGCCGCCGCGCAGGCCAAGGGTGAATCCCCGCGGCACTGCACCGACGCGTGGACCAACGCCCTGACCAGGTTGGGACTGTAACCGTGGCTGACGACGAGAAGAACCCCGCCCGCGAGGTCATCACCGACTACGCGCAGCAGCACTTCCGGTACTTCCGCACCGCAGACGGAACCGTCTACGCACAGAAGAACGGCCACCCCGTGGCCCGCCCGATCCGCTCGCAGGGCACGACAGGCAGCCACCGCCAGGAACTCATGGTCGGCCTGTACAAGGACGGGCGCGGCATGTTCAACGGTACGGCTCTCAAGGAGGCGTTGGACTTGATCGAAGCCCTCGCGCTGACCGAGGACACCCAGGCAGTCCACATCCGCGTCGCCCCCGGATTCGACGGAGCGACGTGGCTGGACCTGGGCCGCAGTGATGGGCAGTCCGTCCGCATCCACCCCACCGGCTGGGGCATCACCATCCCCGACCCGCGCGAGGTGTGCTGGCGGCGCACTCAGCTCACCGGGGAACTGCCCTTGCCGTCCAAGGACACCGACGGCAAGGGCATCGACCTCCTGATGCGGCTGTGCAACTTCGCGAACGCGGAGACCGAATGCCTGGCGATCGCGTGGCTGATCGGCTGCCTCGGACCGTCCGTGCCCGTCCCCGCACCGTTCCTCACGGGGCCGCAGGGGGCGGGGAAGTCCACGGGCGGGCGCATGCTCATCCGGGTTGTCGAGGGAATGAGCGGGGACCTGCGTCGGGCGCCGAAGGACGAGGAGAACCTGATCGCGGCGGTCGCGGCCGGATGGGTCACCGCTCTGGATAACCTCTCCCACATGACGCCTGACCTGTCCGACGCCATGTGCTGCATCGTCACCGGGGCCGAGAGCGTCAAGCGTGCTCTGTTCACCGACGGGGACGTTTTCCGGGCCCGCTACCGCCGCCCCCTGCTCCTGACCGGTATCGACGTCGGTGTCATCCGGCCCGACCTCGCAGAGCGACTCCTGCCCCTGCGGCTGGAGCGTCCCCGCATCCGGCGCACCGAAGCGGAACTTTGGGCGGAGTACGCGGAGGTTCTGCCCGTCGTTCTCGGCTCCCTCCTGGACCTCGCGGTCAAGGTCCGTGCGGCCGAGGCGGAAACCCCCACCGATCTACGGATGGCCGACTTCGCCCATCTGTGCGCGCAGCTGGACGCGGCAACCGGCCTGGGAGCGCTCAACGCTTACCGGGCCAGCCTGGACGACCTGAACGACGACGTGATCGAGGGTGATCTCCTCGCGCAGACCGTACTCACGCACGCCGACAGCATCGAACCGGGCGGCGAGCAGCGGATGACCTCCACCCAATGGCTGCACTGCCTCAGTCGCCTCTACAGCGGTGACGAACTGCGTCCCCTGCCCAAGGGCTGGCCGACCACGGGCAAGGTCCTCTCCGACCGACTCAAGCGCCTCCAACCCACTTTGGCCGCCAGGGGTGTCCTCATCGACACCGGCCGCACCAGCGAGGGTCGCTACCTCGAAATGACCCGCCGGAACACCCCTCCCCCACACCAGCAAAAGGGGGTGTTCTGACCCGCAGCCCCGCTCGCCCGGACAAGCAAGAAGAGCACCCGGGCAAGCGTGCTCTTCTTGCTCTTCGGCGGAACGCCGCCCGGTGGTCGCGCCGCGCAGCGGCTCCTTCTTCACGCCCCTGAGGCGCACCAGACCACAGCAGACACCCCCTCTCTGTCCTAAGGGGGAAGACCCTGCGTCATCTGCGTCATGCAGACGGAAAAAGAGCCCTTGACCTGTGACTACGGCCATGACGCAGACGACGGCCCCTGCGTCATCCTGCGTCATCTGCGTCACCGATGACGCAGCCCATAACGCGCCAATGACGCACCCCACATCACCGCGTCACACAAAGTCGCAGGTCAGAAGCCCGGATGACGTTGATGACGCAATGACGCAGAAATCCGCACCTAGGACTGGTACAGCCCCGGAAAGCCCACAGTTCGACGCCACTGTCGCCCTCCCAAGGAGTCGCACCATGGCCCGCCCCAAGATGCTCAAGCTCCCCGAAGTCCTCGAAGAGATCGACATGAGCCGCGCCGCCTTCTACCGCATGCGCGCCCGCGGCCAGGCGCCCCGCCTGCAAAAGCTGCCCAACGGCCAACTCCGCGTGAGCCGCGCAGACCTGGACGACTGGTGGGAGCGCTGCAAGCAGCGCGCAGCCGCCTGAACCGAAGCAATCACATACCCGAGGGCCCACCAATCCGGTGGGCCCTCGCCCCGTTCCAGGAGAGTCATGCCCCTCACATACGACGTGCGCCTGTACTCGATCGAGGTGCGCAGGGACCGGCCCAAGCCCTACCGGCTGCGGTGGGTGGTCGGACAGCGCAAGCATTCCAAGAGCTACCAAATCAAGGCTCAGGCTGACGGGCGCCGCTCGGAGCTGATGGCCGCCGTCCGGCGCGGTGAGCAGTTTGACGAGGAGAAGGGGCTGCCGACCTCCGAACTCCGAGCGCTCCAGGGGTCAATCACCTGGTACGCGCACACTCGCGCCTACATCGACCGCAAGTGGGCAGCAGCGCCGGCCAAGTCCCGGAAGAACTACGCAGATGCTCTGGCCACCATCACCCCGGCGCTCGTGAAGTCGGGCGCCGGGAGGCCGGACGCGGCGCTGCTCCGGCGAGCGCTGTACGGGTGGGCGTACAACCGCAACCGGTGGAACGAGGAGCCGCCTGAGGACGTGGCTCAGGCTCTGAAGTGGCTGGAGAAGAACTCCCTGCCGGTGTCGGTGCTCGAAGACGCGGCCATCGTCCGTCTGGCGCTGGACGCCCTGGGGCTGAAGATCGACGGTAAGCCCGCGGCGCCTCGCACCGCCCGCCGCAAGCGCGCGTGCCTCAGCGACGTCTTGGGCCTGGCCGTCGAAGAGCGGTACTTCACCATGCCGGTGAATCCGCTGTCGACCGTGAAGTGGGTCGCGCCGAAGTCCGCCGAGGAAGTCGACCCGCAAAGCGTCGCGAACCCGCGCCAGGCGCGCTCGCTACTCCAGGGGGTCCGCGAGCAGGGACCTCGCGGCGAGCACCTCGAAGCGTTCTTCGGGTGCCTGTACTACGCGGCCATGCGGCCGGCCGAGGCGACCGCCCTCCGGGACTCGCAGTGTCACCTGCCAGAGACAGGGTGGGGTGCCCTGACGCTCCGCGAAGGGGCAGTGCGGGCCGGTCGGAACTGGACCGACGACGGTGAGGCGCACGAGATGCGGCACCTGAAGGCACGGGCGGTCAAGGACTCCCGGCCCGTGCCGATCCCGCCCCACTTCGTACGGCTGCTGCGACAGCACATCACCACGTACGGCGTCGCCCCTGATGGTCGGCTGTTCCGCACGAGCCGCGGTGGACTGCTCCAGGAAACCGGATACGGCGAGGTCTGGGCGCGGGCCCGGAAGGAGGTGCTGACCGAGCGGGAACATGCGTCGCTCCTCGCTCGCCGCCCATATGACCTACGTCACGCAGGAGTTTCCTTCTGGCTTAGCTCCGGTGTGGACCCGATGGAGTGCGCACGGCGGGCCGGCCACACGATCGCCGTCCTCTTCCGTGTCTACGCGAAGGTGCTCGCGCAGACGCAGCAGCGGGCCAACGACCAGATCGACGCAGCGCTGCGTGAATGGAACGAGCCCGAGTAGCGACACCTTCGCGGACACTCCGGCCGGGAGCCTTCATGGACCGGCTGCGACCTGGCCCTTGGCGACCTCATCGCGGTGTCCGGGGGCGCTAGCGGAGCCGGTAGGTGCGGCCGTTGATGCAGGCCTTCCTGGGGTTGCCTCTGCGGGGCATACGAGTGAGTTTCCGGTCGTGCAAGCTGCGCAGCCAGCGAACGCCGTCGGCGTCGGTGAAGGAAACTGCGTGGGGGGCCCACTTGATCCGTGTCATGCCGTCACCCTGCGCGACCATGTAGGTGGCCTCATAGGTGAGCGTCTGGCGGAATCCGGGCGTCATGGAGTGGGACGCGGGTTGGGCAATACCGGCGAGGCGGCCGGGAGGAAATTCGGCGAGGAAGTGGACGCTCACCTCCAGGATGGGCCTCTCAGCAAGGTTGGCGACGATGAGGGCGTGGCCGTCGCCTTCCGCAACGTCGGGGTCCGCGGTGGTGACAGTGAGCAGACGGGCGTCTGCGCTCTGGTGTTTGCGCCGGTCATTCCAGACAACGCCGGCCGTCACACCTAGGGCGATGGTGGTGACAAGGGAGCTGATCCAGGTAGGGGCGGTGCCCCAGTCGATACTGCTCATGACATACATCCCACCGCAGCGGCCCGCAGTGCCGCCGTCCACTTGAGCGGATTCTGAGCAACAGGCACCAACCGGCAAACGAGCAGAAGCTGTCTGCGGTCGCACGCACCACAGACTTCCCGCAACAGCTACGGACTAGCTTGAAACCCGGGGGACAGCTGGGGGACACACCCTGATCAGAGGTGGGATTCGGGTGAGACAACGTGGGATACGGGGGCCGATCGGCCCGCTCCATGGTCCTACTTGCACACATGCAGAAACCCCGCCCGACCTGTTGTTTAAGCAGGTCGGACGGGGTTTCCCGTCCTGTGGCGGCGCCAGGGTTCGAACCTGGGTAGGCTGAGCCGGCAGATTTACAGTCTGCTCCCTTTGGCCACTCGGGCACACCGCCTGGAACGACGCGTCGGAGCCCGTATCGGGGCTCCTTGGCGACGACGTAAACGATACCCGATGCCCAGGGGTGCTCCGCCACCTGATTGATCAGTGCTCGCGACGTGCGGGGGTGGCTAGGCTTTGTGCCGTACCCACCGCATACGACGCAAGGAGCCACACGTCATGGCCGACTCCAGTTTCGACATCGTCTCGAAGGTCGAGCGGCAGGAGGTCGACAACGCCCTCAACCAGGCCGCCAAGGAGATCTCCCAGCGTTACGACTTCAAGGGCACGGGTGCCTCGATCTCGTGGTCCGGCGAGAAGATCCTGATGGAGGCGAACGGCGAGGAGCGGGTCAAGGCGATCCTCGACATCTTCCAGTCCAAGCTGATCAAGCGCGGGATCTCGCTGAAGTCGCTGGACGCGGGAGAGCCTCAGCTCTCCGGCAAGGAGTACAAGATCTTCGCCACCATCGAGGAAGGCATCTCCCAGGAGAACGCCAAGAAGGTGGCGAAGATCATCCGCGACGAGGGTCCGAAGGGCGTCAAGGCACTCGTCCAGGGCGACGAGCTGCGGGTCAGCTCGAAGAGCCGGGACGACCTGCAGACCGTGCAGGCGCTGATCAAGGGCAAGGACCTCGACTTCGCGGTGCAGTTCGCCAATTACCGGTAGGCGGTTCGCCGCTGTGTGCGGCGGTTCTTGTGCGGGGCGGGTCGTGCCGGTCGGTGCGGGTCGCCCCGCCGTCGTATGTGATGTCCGAATACCGCCGGTCGTGGCGCGGCGCGGGTCGCAGACTCGTGGGTACGGGATGTGATCGGGCCGCTGGTGCGGTCCGCCGGGCAGGGAGTGTGACGAGTCATGGCAACGGTGTACGCGAAGGTCGGCAGCCCGCTGGGTGAGCTGCTGCTGGTCGGTGAGGAGCGGGCCGGTACGGCGGATGGTGTGGCACTGGTTTCGCTGTCCCTGCCCGGACAGAAGGGTGCCGCTGTCGTGGAGGACGGATGGCGGCACGCGCCGGAGCTGTTCGGCGGTGTCGCCGGGCAGTTGGCGGCCTATTTCGAGGGGCGGCTGACCCGGTTCGACATTCCGTACGCCGACGGTGCGGGTACGGAGTTCCAGCGGCGGGTGTGGAAGGCCCTGGATGCCATTCCGTACGGGGTGACGGTCTCGTACGGGCAGATCGCGGAGCAGGTGGGTTCCGCGGGGGCCGGGGTGCGGGCTGTCGGGACGGCGATCGGGCGCAATCCGCTGCTCGTCGTGCGGCCGTGCCACCGGGTGATCGGTGCGGACGGGGCCTTGCGGGGCTATGCGGGCGGTGTGGAGCGCAAGGAACAACTGCTGGGGCTGGAGGGCGCCCTGGCGGTGGGGCGCTGAGGGTGGCGGGCCGGATGGCGCCGGACGGGGTCCCGCCGTCGCAGGACGGACTGTTCCCGAGGTCGCGCAGGGAGGTCGCTCCGGGGGCGGTGCATGTTCCGGGGTGGTTGTCTCCGGAGCGGCAGCGGGAGTTGGTGGCAGCGTGCCGGGAGTGGGCGCGGGGGCCCGTGCCGTTGCGGCGCACCGTGCTGCCGGGTGGTGGCGTGATGTCGGTGCGGACGGTGTGCCTGGGATGGCACTGGCAGCCGTACCGGTACGCGCGTACGGCGGACGACGTGAACGGGGCGCGGGTCGCGGCGTTCCCGCCGTGGCTGGCGGAGTTGGGGCGGGCGGCCGTGGAGGAGGCGTACGGGGACGCGGGGCGGGCCCTGGCGTACGCGCCGGATGCGGCGTTGGTCAATTTCTATGACGGCGCGGCGACCATGGGGATGCATCAGGACAGGGAGGAGCGGTCGGACGCTCCTGTGGTGTCGCTGAGTCTCGGCGACACGTGTGTGTTCCGCTTCGGGAACACCGAGGACCGGGGGCGCCCCTACACGGATGTGGAGCTGGTCTCCGGCGACCTGTTCGTGTTCGGTGGTCCGTCGCGCTACGCGTTCCACGGGGTGCCGCGGGTGCTCGAGGGGTCGGCCGGTCCCGCGTCGGGCATGCGGGCCGGCCGGCTCAATCTGACGTTGCGCGAGACCGGGTTGGGCGAGACCGGGTCGGGCGAGCGGCCTGCGACGTAGCTCAGCGGCGGTCGCGCGAGTTGCCGAACAGCAGCCGGTAGGCGATGAGCAGCACGAGAGACCCGGCGATGGCGGCGATCCATGTCGCGGTGTCGTAGAAGTCCGTGCTGATGGGGCGGTCCAGGAAGCGGGAGGAGAGCCAGCCGCCGAGGAAAGCACCCACGATGCCTATGAGAGTGGTGCCGATGATGCCGCCGGGGTCCCGGCCGGGGAGCAGGAGCTTGGCTACGGCACCGGCCAGGAGCCCGAGGATGATCCAACTGATGATGCTCATGTTCGCGAACCTACCCGTCACATCGTCGTACAAGCCAGGACGGATGTGGGGTGGGCGCGGTTGCGGTCCGGAGAGCCGTTCTACCTCGACGCGAAGGGCTCGTCGGTGCGGACGATCTCCTTGCCGAAGGGCATCAGGGACACCGGGATGAGCTTGAAGTTCGCGATGCCCAGGGGGATGCCGATGATCGTGATGCACAGGGCGATGCCGGTGAAGATGTGGCCGAGTGCGAGCCACCAGCCGGCCAGGATCACCCAGAGGACGTTCCCGATCAACGAGCCGCCTCCGGCGTCGTGGCGGTCGACGACCAAGTAGCCGAAGGGCCAGAGGGCGTAGACGCCGATGCGGAACGCGGCCACGCCGAAGGGGATGCCGATGATCGTGATGCAGAGCAGGAGTCCCGCGACGATGTAGCCGAGGAACATCCAGAAGCCGCACAGGATCAGCCATATGACGTTCAGGATTGTCTTCACGGTCGGTAACCTGCCATCTGCTCGAGTCGGGCGATGCGTTCCGCCATGGGCGGGTGGGTGGAGAACATCTTGGACATGCCCTGGCCCGGCCGGAACGGGTTCGCGATCATCATGTGACTCGCCGTTTCGATCCTGGGTTCGGGCGGCAGCGGAAGCTGTTTGGTGCCGGCGTCGAGCTTGCGCAGGGCGCTGGCGAGGGCGAGTGGGTCGCCGGTGAGCTGGGCTCCGGAGGCGTCCGCTTCGTATTCGCGGGACCGGCTCACGGCGAGCTGGATGACGCTTGCGGCGAGCGGGCCGAGGATCATGATCAGGAGCATGCCGACGATGCCGGGGCCCTCGTCGTCGTTGGACCGGCCCACGGGGATCAGCCACGCGAAGTTGACCAGGAACATGACGACGGAGGCCAGGGCGCCCGCGACCGACGAGATGAGGATGTCGCGGTTGTAGACGTGGCTGAGTTCATGACCGAGGACGCCGCGCAGCTCGCGTTCGTCGAGGATCTGGAGGATTCCCTCGGTGCAGCAGACCGCGGCGTTACGCGGGTTGCGGCCGGTGGCGAAGGCGTTGGGTGCCTGTGTCGGGGAGATGTAGAGCCGGGGCATGGGCTGACGGGCCGCGGTCGACAGCTCACGGACGGTGCGGTACAGCTGCGGTGCTTCGAACTCGCTGACGGGCCGGGCACGCATGGCCCGCAGGGCGAGCTTGTCGCTGTTCCAGTATGCGTACGCGTTGGTGGCGAGCGCGACGAGGAGGGCCACGATCAGGCCGATGCGTCCGAAGAGGCTGCCGATGACGATGATGAGTGCGGACAGGCCCCCGAGGAGTACGGCGGTTTTCAGCCCGTTGTGCCGGCGGTGCACGGTACGCCCTCCAAGTGGTGCAGCAGGGGAACCCTTGCTTGGTGGTGCTCCACTCCCCAGTGGAGCCTCCCGTACTGGTCAACGCGAGGCGAGGAGAGCTAGTTCCCTTGTGCGTGGGGCCGCAGGCAAAGGCCGAAGGGGCGGATCCGGGTGGATCCGCCCCTGGGCCGTACGGGTGGTGGGGTGCGTTTCGGCAGCCTGTGGGGCTGCCGGTGCGCTTCCGGTGTGCTGCCGCTCCCCTGCCCTGTGGAGGGGAGCGGAGCGGTCAGCGCTGCGCGGGGAGGCCTGCGAGCGCGCGTGCCTCGGAGTCCGGCTCGACGTCGCTGGTGCAGTGGGCGCAGCGGCTGGCGACGGCGGGGATCTCGGTGAAGCAGCGGGGGCAGTCGCGCAGGGCGGCCTTGATGTCGGCCTTCGCTTCCTCTTCCTTGGCCGTGAAGCGGTTCTGGACCTTGGCCATGGGGACGACGACGAGGAAGTAGAGGACCCCGGCGGTGATGAGGAAGGCGATGGCGGCGCTGATGAACAGGCCGTAGGGGAAGATCGCGCCTTCGACGGTGAAGGTGGCCTTGCTGAAGTCGCCGGTTCCGCGGGTGAAGAGCCCGATGAGCGGCACGATGAAGGCGTTGCTGAAGCCCG
Source organism: Streptomyces sp. NPDC056452 (assembly GCF_042796085.1). Classification (NCBI taxonomy): domain Bacteria; kingdom Bacillati; phylum Actinomycetota; class Actinomycetes; order Kitasatosporales; family Streptomycetaceae; genus Streptomyces; species Streptomyces sp. NPDC056452. The sequence continues at coordinate 14,819 of NZ_JBHTRI010000013.1, read as the reverse complement.
TGACCACAGCGGTGAACGCGGCTCCGACGGCGAGGCCGATGGCCATGGAGATGACGTTCCCGCGCAGGATGAAGTCCTTGAACCCGTTCAGCACCGCTTTGGCTCCTCTTTGCTCTTTTCGTGACGTTTGCAGGCAAGACCATGCCCTGTCCGGGGCTCCCCGGGCAAACCGATCTTCCGAGCGTCAGAAGAGGCTGACTGCGGCGAAGCGGAGGACGAGCTGGGGCGCCCCCGAGAGGGCGATGCCGGCCACTGCGGTGAGGGCGATCGCGAGGGTGAGGGGGGCGGGGACGTGATGGGTACGGGGGGCGGCGGCCGGCTCGTCACCGGGTGCCGTCTCCGGTGTGCGGAAGAGTGCCGCGGTCCACTGGAGGTAGTAGTAGAGCGCGATCACGACGTTGACGGCCATGACGACGGCGAGCCAGCCCAGCCCGGCGTCCACGGCCGAGGAGAAGACGGTGACCTTGGCGAAGAGGCCGATGATGCCCGGGGGCAGGCCGGCCAGGCAGAGCAGGAAGAAGCCCATGGCGAGCGCGGCGAGGGGCCGGGTGGCATAGAGGCCGCGGTAGTCGCTGAGGCGGTTGCCGGGGTGGGTACGGGCGACGAGAGCGGCGACGGCGAACGCGCCGAGGTTCACGACGGCGTACATGAGGGCGTACGCGACGGTGGAGCCGATCTGCTCGTCGCTGGAGTACGCGGCGGCGGCGATCGGGACGAGCAGGTAGCCGGCCTGGCCGACGGACGACCAGGCGAGGAGGCGTACGGCGCTGCGGGCGCGGGTCGCCGTCTGCCGGAGTGCGGCGACGTTGCCGACGGTCATGGTGAGGGCGGCGAGTACGGCGAGGGCGGGTCCCCACACGTCGGCGTAGGACGGGAAGCCGATCACGGTGACGAGGATGAGGCCGGAGAAGCCGACCGCCTTGCCGACGACCGAGAGGTACGCGGCGATCGGGAGGGGGGCTCCGACGTAGGTGTCGGGGACCCAGAAGTGGAAGGGTGCGGCGGCCGTCTTGAAGGCGAAACCGACGAGGGTCAGGACGACGCCCGCCGCGGCGAGGGTGTCGAACCGGCCGGGTACGTCGTCGAGGCGGTCGGCGATCTCCGTGAGGTGCAGGCTGCCGGTGGTCGCGTAGACGAAGCTGACGCCGAGGAGCATCACGGCGGTGGCGACGACGGAGGAGAGGAAGAACTTCAGCGCGGCTTCGGAGGATCGCCGGTCGCCGCGCTTGATGCCGACGAGGGCGAAGGCGGGGAGTGAGGCGACTTCGAGGGCGACGACGAGGGTGGCGAGGTCGCGCGATGCGGGCAGGAGGGCGGCGCCCGCCGCGGAGGACAGCAGCAGGAACCAGAACTCCCCTGCGGGCAGTTTGCGGGTGTCGCCGATCGAGAGCAGCGCGGTGAGCAGGGCTCCGCCGAGCACGAGGGCCTGGATGACGAGGGCGAAGTGGTCGGCGGTGTAGCTGCAGGCCTGGGTGCCCCCGGTGAGGCAGAAGGTGGAGCGGTCTCCGGCGCGGAGCGGGATGAGGAGGGCGAGCGCGGCAACGAGTCCGGCGACGGCTCCGTACCCGAGGAGCGGCTTGCGCCGTTCGCTGACGAAGAGGTCGGCGACGAGGACGGCGAGCGCCACCACGGCGGCGATGACGGGCGGTGCGATCGCGAGCCAGTCGACGGACTGGACGAGGTTTGCCGCCCCGGTTGCGCTGTCGGCTGCCACGGTCACGACTTGCCTCCTGCGAGGAGCTTCTGCACGGCCGGGTCGGTGAGGCCGAGGAGGACGGCGGGCCACAGCCCGGCGAGGACGGTGAGGGCGGCGAGCGGGGTCCAGGCAGCGAATTCGTAGTTCTGGATGTCGGCCACCGGGCGCTGCTCCTCGCGGTCACCGCCCGTTTCGGGCGTCCCGCCCATGCAGACGCGGCGTACGACGATGAGCATGTACGCGGCCGTGAGCAGGGTGCCGAAGGCGCCGATGGACATGAAGGTGAGGAAGGCGGGTCGGCTGAGGCCTTCGGCGGGGTCGAAGGCGCCGAAGAGGGTGAGCATCTCGCCCCAGAACCCGGCGAGGCCGGGGAGCCCGAGCGAGGCGACCGCTGCGAACGCGAGAAGGCCGCCGAGGCGGGGGGCCCGGCCGTACAGAGCGGCTCCGGTGGCTCCGGCGAGCGTGTCGAGGTCCGCAGTGCCGTACCGGTCCTTGACGGCGCCGACGAGGAAGAACAGCAGTCCGGTGATGAGGCCGTGGGCGATGTTCGCGAAGAGTGCGCCGTTGACGCCGGTGGGGGTCATCGTCGCGATACCGAGGAGCACGAAGCCCATGTGGCCCACGGAGGAGTAGGCGATGAGGCGCTTGAGGTCGCCCTTCGCGCCGGGGCGGGCCAGGGCGAGGCAGGCGAGGGACCCGTAGATGATTCCGACGACGGCGAACGCGGCGAGGTAGGGCGCGAAGGTCTGCATCCCGTCGGGCGTGATGGGCAGCAGGATCCGGACGAAGCCGTACGTCCCCATCTTCAGCAGGACGCCGGCGAGGAGGACGGATCCGACGGTCGGCGCCGCGGTGTGGGCGTCGGGGAGCCAGCTGTGCAGCGGCCACATCGGGGTCTTCACCGCGAGGCCGATGCCGATGGCGAGTACGGCGATGACCTGCACGGACGCGGTGAGTCCACGGCCGTTGTCAGTGGCGAGTGCCACCATGTCGAAGGTGCCGCTCTTCAGTCCGATGAGGAGCAGCCCCAGCAGCATGAGCACGGAGCCGAGCAGCGTGTAGAGGATGAACTTCCAGGCGGCGGGCTGCTTCCGGTCGCCGCCCCAGCGGGCGATGAGGAAGTACATCGGGATGAGGACCATCTCGAAGGCCAGGAAGAACAGCAGCAGGTCGAGGACGGCGAAGGTCGCGAGGGTGCCGGACTCGAGGACGAGGACGAGTGCGACGAAGGCCTTCGGGGAGGGGCCTGCGGGGAGCTTGAAGTAGCTGTAGAGCGCGCAGAGGAAGGTCAGCAGCGCGGTCAGTACGAGGAGGGGGAGCGAGATGCCGTCGGTACCGAGGTGGATCCGGACGTCGAGTGCCGGGATCCAGCTGATGTCCGTGGTGGCCTGCATCTTCGACGGGTGGTCGTGGTCGAAGCCCGCGGCCAGGACGAGTGCGGCGACGAGGACGGCGCCGGTGACGGTCACGCCGTGGCGGAGCACGGCCTGGTCGGGGTTCCTGCCCTTGAGTCCGGGCGGGGCGGGCAGGAGCGCGGCGACGGCACCGACGAGCGGGCCGACGACGATGAACGCCAGAAGGAACTGCATCACGGACGCGCTGATATCGATCACGGTTCACGCCCCGGCGTTGACGTTGGCAAAGACGACGGCGGCGATCGCCAGGACAAGGGATCCGGCGAGCAGCGCGCCGAGGTAGGTCTGCACGTTGCCGGTCTGGGCGCGGCGGACCACGGTGCCGAGCCCGCGGGCGATGCTGCCCGAGGCGCGGACGTACGTGTCGACGACCTCGCGGTCCAGGAAGCGGACGAGGAGTGCGGCTGCCTGGACGGGGCGGACGAAGAGCCTCGTGTACAGGGCGTCGAGGTGGAAGCCGGTGACGGCGTGCCGATGGAGGGGGCCGAGCAGGAGACGTCCGGGGTCCGAGGGGTCGGGCGCGTCCGCGATGGTGCCGTAGGCGGCGGTGTGGGAGGTCATCGCCTCGACCTCCACCAGGGCCGGTTCCGCGTCGGGGTGGGCGGCGACCGCGCCGACCGGGGGACGGTCGGCCATCGCCGTGGTGTGGCGCCAGGCCCCGTAGGTGACGAGGCCGCCGACGAGGCCGACCCCGGTGGAGAGCACGGCGGTCGTGAGGGACGGGGTGAGGCTGTGTCCGTCGAACCAGTCGGCGATGACACCGACGGTGAGGCCGAAGGCGATCGTGGGGACGGCGAGGACCCACAGCACGGAGGTCATCGCGACGGGCTGCTTGCCGTGGTCGGGGGCCTCGGTGCCGCGCCCGCGGAAGGCCAGGAGCCACAGGCGGGTGGCGTAGGCGGCGGTGAGGACGGCGGCGAGGAGTCCGGCGACGAGGATCGTCCAGCCTGCGGCCGCGGGCGCCACGTCACGGTCGCCGAGGGCGGTGTGCTCGGCGGCGACGAGCACGGCTTCCTTGGAGAAGAAGCCGGCGAACGGGGGGATGGCGGCGAGGGCGAGGAGGGCGACGGTCATCGTCCAGTAGGCGTCGGGGATGCGCTTGGTCAGGCCGCCCATGCGGGACATGGCGGCCAGTGAGTTGGTTCCCGCGGCGTGGATGACGACGCCTGCGGCGAGGAAGAGGACCGCTTTGAACGCACCGTGCGAAATGAGGTGGAAGACGGCGGCACCCCGGTCGCCGACGGCCAGGGCTCCGGACATGTAGCCGAGCTGTCCGATGGTCGAGTAGGCGAGGACGCGTTTGATGTCGTCCTGGGCCAGAGCGGCAAGTCCGGAGCCGATCATCGTGACGGCGGCCATCACGGCGAGGACGACGAGGGCGGCGCCGGATTCCGCGAAGACGGGGAGGAGCCGGGCCACGAAGTAGATACCGGCGGCGACCATCGTCGCGGCGTGGATGAGCGCGGAGACCGGGGTGGGGCCGGCCATCGCGTCGGGCAGCCAGGTGTGCAGGGGGAACTGCGCGGATTTGCCCGCGACGCCTGCGAGGAGCAGCAGGGCGATGAGGGTGGGGTGGTCGAGCCCGCCGTTGGCGACGGCGCCGAGGATCCCGGTGATGCGGAAGGTGCCGGTGTCCGCGGCGAGTGCGAACAGGCCGATGAGGAAGGGGACGTCGCCGAGCTTGGTGACGAGGAAGGCCTTGAGGGAGGCGGCGCGGGCCTCGGGCGTCTCCCAGTAGTGGCCGACGAGGAAGTACGAGCAGATGCCCATGATCTCCCAGCCGACCAGGAGCACCATCAGGTCGCCGGAGTAGACGACGAGCAGCATCGCGGAGGTGAAGAGGGAGACGAGGGCCGCGTAGGAGGGGTAGCGGGCGTCGTCGCGCAGGTAGGCCGTCGAGTAGATCTGCACACAGGTGGCGACGAGTGCGACGAGGACGGCGACGAGGACGGCGAAGCCGTCGAGGTACAGGGCGAGGTCGATGGGGACCGAGCCCGTGGGGGTGAGTTCGGTCGCGGCGACGATGGCCGGGCCGCCGCCCTGGCGTACGGCGACGACGACGGCGATGACGCCTGCGGCGAGCGTGGACAGTACGGCGAGCGGGCGTGCGTAGCCGGTCCTGCCGAGGAGGAGTCCGGCGGCAGCGCCCAGGAAGGGGAGGAGGGGGACGAGGACGGCGAGGGTCGTGGTGGTCACGCGGTGGCCTCTGCCTTCTTTGCCTTCCCTGCCGGAGCAGTGGCCGGGTCTGCGGTGCCGTGGGCGGCGTCGTCGGTGTCCTCGTCGCCGGGGAGGGTCTCGGCCTCGTCGGTCTCCGCGGTGTCGCGGAGTCGGTCGACGTCCGAGCTGCCCCGGTTGCGGTAGACGGCCAGGACGATCGCCAGGCCGATGCCGATCTCGGCTGCGGCGATGGCGATGGTGAAGAGGGTCAGGGCCTGGCCGGAGTGGAGCGCGTCCCGGAGCCAGACGTCGAAGGCGACCAGGTTGAGGTTGACGGCGTTGAGCATCAGCTCGACGGACATCAGTACGAGGATCGCGTTGCGGCGGGCGAGGACTCCGTACAGCCCGGTGCAGAAGAGGAGGACGGCGAGCACGGCGGGATAGGCGAGGTGCATCAGCTCTTGTCCTCTCGGTCCTTGCGGGACAGGACGATCGCGCCGACGAGAGCGGCGAGCAGCAGGACGGAGAGCGCCTCGAAGGGCAGCACCCAGTGCCGGAAGAGGAACTCGCCGGTCGCCTTGGTGGAGCCCTGGGCGGGTCCGTCCAGGTCGATCCAGGTCGTACGGAATGCGTCCACGACGACCCAGACGAGGGCGGCTGCCGAGGCCACGGCCACACCCAGGGCGACCCAGCGGTTGCCCGAGTCTGCGTCCGGGGAGCGGCCGATGGGGGCCCGGGTGAGCATCAGCCCGAACAGGAGGAGGACGACGATGGAGCCGACGTAGATCAGCACCTGCACCCAGGCGATGAACTCGGCCGTGAGCAGGAGGTACTCGACGGCCAGACCGCCGAGCGCCACGACGAGCCAGAGGGCGGCGTGCACGAGCTGCTTGGTGGTGACGGTGACGAGTGCCGCGCCGAAGGTGGCGAGTCCTACGAGGAGGAAGGCGATCTCGACGCCGGTCGGGGAGAGGAAGCCGGGGTGACCGGCGGCGGCCGCTGCGAGGCTCACTCCTGTCCCCCCTGTTCGACGTCCGGTGCCGCGTTCTGTCCCGCGTCCTGTCCCGTGGCCCGGTCAGCTACGGCCTGTTCCGCTTCCTGGGCCGCCTGGAGCTTCTCCGCCGTCTTGCGGGCGGCTGCGATCTCCTTCGGCTCCTCGGCTCCCGGGTCGAGCGCGGGCGGCTCGGGCACGGTCCACATCCATTCGCGGAGCTTGTCGCGCTCGTGGGTGAGTTCGTGGATGTCCGTCTCGGCGTACTCGAACTCCGGTGACCAGAAGAGTGCGTCGAAAGGACACACCTCGATGCAGATACCGCAGTACATGCAGAGGGCGAAGTCGATCGCGAACCGGTCCAGGACGTTGCGGCTGCGCTCGCGGCCACCGGGGGCGGCGGCGGGCACGGTCTCCTTGTGGGAGTCGATGTAGATGCACCAGTCGGGGCACTCGCGTGCGCAGAGCATGCAGACGGTGCAGTTCTCCTCGAACAGCCCGATGACGCCGCGGGTACGGGGCGGCAGTTCCGGCTGGACGTCCGGGTACTGGGCGGTGACCGTGCGCTTCGTCATGGTCCGCAGGGTGACGGCGAGACCCTTGGCCAGGCCTGAGCCGGGGATCGGAGGCACTAGTTGATCGCCACCTTCACGATGCCGGTGAGCGCGATCTGCGCGAGAGCGAGGGGGATGAGCGTGGTCCAGGCGAGCTTCTGCAACTGGTCCTCGCGCAGACGGGGATAGGTGACACGGAGCCAGATGACGACGAAGGCGAGGACGGCCACCTTGAGCAGGGTCCAGACCCAGCCGAGCCCGTCGGCACCGAGCGGGCCGTGCCAGCCGCCGAGGAAGAGAACGGTGGTCAGCCCGCACAGGACGACGATTCCGGCGTACTCGGCGAGCAGGAACAGGGCGAAGCGCAGGCCTGTGTACTCGGTGTACGCACCGAAGATGATCTCGGAGTCGGCGACCGGCATGTCGAACGGCGGACGCTGGAGTTCGGCGAGTCCGGCCACGAAGAACACCAGGGCCCCGACGATCTGCCAGGGCAGCCACCACCACTCGAAGGCGTTCAGGATGCCGGGGAGCGAGACGGTGCCTGCCGCCATGGCCACGGATGCGGCGGCGAGCAGCATCGGCAGTTCGTACGCGAGAAGCTGCGCGGCGGTGCGGAGGCCGCCGAGGAGCGAGAACTTGTTGGCCGAGGCCCATCCCGCCATCAGCGAGCCGAGTACGCCGATGCCCATGACGGCGAGCACGAAGAAGATGCCCGCGTCGACGACCTGGCCGACCGCGCCCTCGCTGGGCCCGATCGGGATGGCGACGAGCACGAGGAGGTACGGCAGGAGGGCGACGGCGGGGGCGAGCTGGAAGACGCGGCGGTCGGCATCGGCCGGGACCACGTCCTCCTTCTGCGCGAACTTCACGCCGTCCGCGACGAGCTGGGCCCAGCCGTGGAACCCGCCCGCGTACATCGGGCCGAGCCGGCCCTGCATATGGGCCATCACCTTGTGCTCGGCCTGTCCCACGACGAGCGGGAGGACCATGAACACGGCGAAGACGATGACGAGCCGGATGGCGACGTCGAGTACGTCGTTCACGCGGTATCGCCTCCGGCGGGACGGTCGGTTCGGGGGTCTGGCTCGGGCTCGGGCTCGGGCTCGGGGTCGGGCTCAGTCTCAGCCTCGGGGCCCGGCTCGGGCTCGGCCTCAGGGCCGGGTTCGCCCTGCGGCGCGGGAGCGGGTGCCGTAGGCGGCTCGGGCCGCGCACCGGAATCCCCCTCGGCCTCGGGCTCGGCGACTCCGGCTTCGGGCTCGGCGACTCCAGCCTCGGGCTCGGTCGCTTCGGCCTCGGTGGTCCCGGATCCCGCGGCCCGGTCCTGCTCCGGAGCAGCCTCCGGAGCGGGGCCCGCGTCCGGCGCGGGGGCGGCGGGCGCGGCGCCGCTGCCCGGAGCCTCGTCGAAGGCGGGGCGCGCGTGGTGCCAGGGTGCGTCCGTGCTGCGGACGGCACGGGACACACGCGTGCTCGTGGGCTCGGCGTCCGTGGGCTCGGTGCCTGTGGGCTCGGTGCCTGCGGGCCCGGCGTCAGCCTGTGCAGGTGCCGCGTCCGCCTCGGTGGCCCGGGGTGCCGGGGCCTGCGCGGCCTCGGAGGGCGGTGTGGCCTCCCCGCCGGTGGCCGCAGGCGGCGGCCCGGCCGGAGCTGAAGGCTCGGTGGCCGGGGCGGCAGACTCCGCCGACTGGCTCGCCGAGCCCTGGGAGACACTGCGGCTCCGCCGCGGCGGCGCGGCCTGCGGAGTCGCCGTGGCATCCGGCGCAGTGGCATCCGGCGCCGTATCCACCGCGGCGTCCGGCGCCGCGGTGCGCTGCGCCGCCGAGCCTTCACCCGCGGTGCGGGCCCGGCGTACAGGACGGTCGCCCGCCGCCCGGGCGCCCCTGGCCGGGCGGGCCGGGGCGGGCGGGAGCTGGCCCTTGAGCGGGCCCCACTCGTTGGGGTCGGGGACACCCGGCGGCAGCATGGTGCGCCGCTTGGGCCCGCCGTGTTCGGACTCGCCCGGCTCCTTCGCGCCCGGCCACGCCTTGGCGACCCGGGCGGCCAGGACGAAGTCCTTCCGCAGCGGGTGGCCTTCGAAGCCCTCGGGCAGCAGGAGCGGAACCAGATGCGGGTGGTCCTCGAAGCGGACGCCGAACATCTCGTGCGTCTCACGCTCGTGCCAGGCCGCACCCGCGTACACGTCGATCGCGCTGGGCAGTACGGGCGCCTCGTGCGGGACCGTCGTACGGACCAGCAGGCGCCGGACCCGGCCGCTGCTCGGAGCGGCGACGTGGGCGCACACGAGGAACCCGGTGCCCGGCTCGTCGACCGCGCTCAGCCAGTCGAAGTAGCGGCAGCCCAGCTCGTCACGGGCCGTTTCGAGTGCGGCGATCCAGGAGGAGGCGGGAACGTCGACGGTCAGCAGGTCGTACGCGTACGCAGCCGTCGCGTCCTCGCCGAAGATGTCGGCGACGGCATCCGGCAGCCGGTCGTACGTGTCCGCGGCGGTCACTTCTGCTCCTCCCCCGGTGTCTTCGGGGCGGCGACGAGACCGCTGCGCAGCGCGGCGGTCGAGGGGCGGGCGGTGTCCTCGGTGGCGTACCGCTCGGCGAGCGACTCGCGGGCGATCTTCTCCTGGAGCTTGAGAATGCCCTGGAGCAGGGCTTCGGGCCGGGGCGGGCAGCCGGGTACGTACACGTCGACGGGGATGATCTGGTCGACACCCTTGGTCACGGAGTACGAATCCCAGTAGGGGCCGCCGCAGTTGGAGCAGGCGCCGAAGGAGATGACGTACTTCGGTTCGGGCATCTGCTCGTAGAGCCGCTTCACCGCCGGGGCCATCTTGTCCGTCACGGTGCCGGACACGATCATGAGGTCGGCCTGCCGCGGGCCGGGGGCGAACGGGATCACGCCGAGCCGGATGAAGTCGTGGCGCGCCATGGAGGCGGCGATGAACTCGATGGCGCAGCAGGCGAGTCCGAAGTTGAAGACCCAGAGGCTGTAGCGGCGGCCCCAGTTGAGGACCACCTTCATCGGTTCGGGCGCGAGCCGGGACAGCACACCGAGCTTCTTCGGCTCGGGCAGCAGCGTCGGATCGGGCAGCGGAACGGGAGGTTCGGGGTTCGGCCGGCTCGTCACGCCCATTCGAGGACGCCCTTCTTCCATGCGTAGAGCAGTCCTACGGCCAGGAAACCGAGGAAGATGAACATTTCCACCAGCGTCGTCGCACCGTATCCGGGTGCCGCGAACACCGTTGCCCACGGGAACAGGAAGATCGAGTCGACGGCGAAGATCACGTACAGGAAGGCGTAGACGTAGTAGCGGACCTGGGTGTGGGCCCAGCCCTCCCCCACGGGGTCCACGCCGCACTCGTAGGTGAGAAGTTTCTCCGGCGTCGGGACCACGGGCCTGAGCAGTCGGCCGGCCCCGAAGGCGACGGCGACGAACAGCACGCCGACCAGGGCGAGCAGTCCGATCACTGAGTAGCTCTGGAAGTAGTCCGACGCGAGAACGGTCGGTCCCGGCACGTCCGCCACGTCCGCCCCTCGCTCCCTCAGCCTGTCCGACGTCTGTACGCACGGGAGTCTAGGCCCTGTTAAAGAGAGGGTAAGCAGCCGCGTCGGACAAGTGGTGGGGTTATCCCTACTTCGCCCCACCCACGAACCCCATGGCGTGCGCGGGTTCCGCCCGGCAGGCTGGGTCCATGACCATGAGCCCCTCCCTGCCGGACAACGACCGGCCGCCGCCCGTGCGCTTCGCTTTCGACCGGCAGACGTGGAAGGAGATCGCGTATCTCCTGGCCAACCTTCCGATGGCAATTGCCGGATTCGTCTACACCGTGTTCCTGGTCGGTGTGGGCGTGGGGCTCTCCGTCACCGTGGTCGGTCTGCCGTTGCTCGCCCTCGGGCTGCAGGGCGCGCGCGGGCTCGGCCGGGCGGAGCGGGCGCGGGCGCGGGGGATGCTCGGGGTGCGGATCGACGAGCCGAGCCCGATGCCGCGCAGCCGCCGCGACCGGGGGTTCTTCTCCTGGCTGTGGTCGGGGCTGAGGGATCCGGTGGGCTGGCGGGCCTTGTTGTTCTCGTTCATGCGGCTGCCGTGGGGTGTGGCGACGTTCGCCGTGACACTGGTGGGCCTCTTCGTGCTCTGGCCGGTGCTTCCCTACATCGCACGGGGGCTGACGAACGCGGACCGGGCGATGGTGCGGGGGCTGCTCTCCCCGTCCGACGAGTTGGAGGCCCGGATCGCCGAGCTGGAGTCGGACCGCGGGGTGGTCGTGGACACGGCCGCGGCGGACCTGCGCCGCATCGAACGGGACCTCCACGACGGCGCCCAGGCCCGCCTCGTCGCCCTCGCCATGGACCTCGGCCTCGCCAAGGAGAAACTGACCGCCGACCCCGAAGCGGCCGCCCGCATGGTCGACGAAGCCCACGGCGAAGTGAAGGTCGCCCTCCAGGAACTCCGCGACCTCGCCCGCGGCATCCACCCCGCCGTCCTCACCGACCGCGGCCTCGACGCAGCACTCTCCGCCATCGCCTCCCGCTGCACCGTCCCCGTGAACGTGTCGGTGGAGCTTCCCGGCCGGCCCGCGGAGGCCATCGAGGGCATCGCGTACTTCACGGTCTCCGAGCTCCTCCAGAACGTCAGCAAGCACAGCCGCGCCCGGTCGGTTTCGGTCGAGGTGTGGCGCTCGCACGAGCGGCTGCTCATCCAGGTGACGGACGACGGGGTCGGCGGTGCGCGGCTGGACGGCGGCACGGGCATGGCAGGTCTGGCGGAGCGGCTCGGCGCGGTCGACGGGCTGTTCGTGCTGGACTCTCCGGAGGGCGGGCCCACCACGGTCACCGCGGAGCTGCCGTGGCGCGACCGTACGGACGCCACGTCGAAGACCCTCTGACGGCGCTCCGCGGGAGGAGGGGTGGGGAAAACCCCCGGCCGGATACGGAGACCGCCCTCATGGTGCGGATCCTCCCGGCGCAGCAGTCTTGAGATAGCAGCCGTTGTATCGGCCCGCGGGGAGCTCCCGCCCAGCAGAAGCGGGAAGCTCCCGCCCAGAAGAAACGGACGGACGCCACTGATGGCCACGGCATACGGACCGGACACACGGGACCACCACCGGCCCGGTGCCGGATCGGGCGGCTACCCCCCGGAGAAGCACTTCTTCCCGGCGGCCCTGCGCGCGCCCTTCGAGGCGCGGACGTGGCGCGAGCTCGCCTATCTGGTACTGAGCCTGCCGATCAGCGTGGTGCTGTTCAGTTTCGCGATCACGATGATGTCGCTGGGCCTGGGCATGCTGATCACCTTCCTCGGCATTCCGATACTCGCCGCGGGTCTGGTCATGTGCCGCGGCTTCGGCGCGATGGAACGGGTCCGCGCGCGTGGGCTGCTGAAGCTGGACGTGGCCGATCCCGCGCCGGTACGGGGGAGGACGGGCGGCCTGATGTCCTGGGTCGGTGCGGTACTGAAGAGCGGGGTGTCCTGGCGGCATCTGCTGTACGCGCTGCTGCACTTCCCGTGGGCCCTGTTCGCCTTCGTCGTCTCGGTGACGTTCTGGACGTACGGGTGGGCGATGTTCACCTATCCGCTGTGGCGCTGGGTCTTCCCGGCGTACGCGGGCATCGACGGGGTCCAGCTGTACGGCGACAGCACCCATCAGGTCTACCTCGACTCCGCCTTCGAGATGGCGGTCACCAGCGGTCTCGGCCTGGTCCTCGTCCTGGTCACGCCGTGGATCATCCGCGGTCTGGCGTCCGTGGACCGGGTGATGGTCGGCGGCCTGCTCGGCCCCTCGCGGCTGGCGACCAGGGTCTCGGAGCTGGAGTCGGACCGCGGTGTGGTCGTGGACACGGCCGCGGCGGACCTGCGCCGCATCGAACGGGACCTCCACGACGGCGCCCAGGCCCGCCTCGTCGCCCTCGCCATGGACCTCGGCCTCGCCAAGGAGAAACTGACCGCCGACCCCGAAGCGGCCGCCCGCATGGTCGACGAAGCCCACGGCGAAGTGAAGGTCGCCCTCCAGGAACTCCGCGACCTCGCCCGCGGCATCCACCCCGCCGTCCTCACCGACCGCGGCCTCGACGCAGCACTCTCCGCCATCGCCTCCCGCTGCACCGTCCCCGTGAACGTCGTGGTGGACCTGGAGTCGCGGCCCGCCCAGGCCATCGAGGGCATCGCGTACTTCACGGTCTCCGAGCTCCTCCAGAACGTCAGCAAGCATGCGCGGGCCACCCGTGCGGGGGTCGATGTGTGGCGCGCAGCGGACCGGCTGATGCTCCAGGTGACGGACAACGGGCGCGGCGGGGCCGACCTCACGTCGGGCAGCGGGCTGGCCGGTCTGACCGAGCGGCTGGACGCGGTCGACGGCGTCCTCGTGGTGGACTCCCCCGCCGGCGGCCCGACGACGGTCACGGCCGAGCTGCCCTGGCGGGGCTGAGAGTTCCCCGCCGCGCACGAACCACTCCACGCAGCGCCCCGGCCGCCTCGACGGCGGTACGGGGCGCTGCGCTCGGCGTTTGCGGCAGACGAAAGCTGCTTGTACGGCCCGTCCGGGCGCCGATCCTGGGATGCTGGACGTCGCGGGGACGGCGCGTTCGGCGGCGTACACACGGATCACCATCAAACGTTGAACAGACAGTGGGGGACACAGCGTCGTGGAGGAACGAGTGCGGGTTGTCATTGCCGAGGACTCAGTACTGCTTCGGGAGGGACTCACCCGGCTTCTGACCGATCTCGGGCACGACGTCGTCGCGGGGGTGGGGGATGCCGAGGCGCTGATCAAGACCGTGAGCGACCTCGCCGCCCAGGATGCGCTGCCCGATGTGGTGGTCGCCGATGTGCGGATGCCACCGACCCACACCGACGAGGGGGTGCGGGCCGCGGTGCGGCTGCGCAAGGAGTACCCGGACATCGGGGTGCTGGTCCTCTCGCAGTACGTCGAGGAGCAGTACGCCACCGAGCTGCTGGCCGGCAGCAGCCGGGGGGTGGGTTATCTGCTGAAGGACCGGGTCGCCGAGGTCAGGGAGTTCGTGGACGCCGTGGTGCGGGTGGCCCGGGGCGGGACCGCGCTGGACCCCGAGGTGGTGGCGCAGCTGCTGGGCCGGAGCCGCAAGCAGGACGTGTTCGCGGGGCTCACTCCGCGCGAGCGGGAGGTCCTCGGTCTGATGGCGGAGGGGCGGACGAATTCGGCAGTGGCCAAACAGCTGGTGGTCAGCGACGGCGCGGTGGAGAAGCACGTCAGCAACATCTTCCAGAAACTGGGTCTGTCACCCAGTGATGGAGATCACCGGCGTGTTCTGGCTGTTCTCACCTATCTCAAGTCGTAATGATCCGACGATGTAGTGGCAGTGCAGCGAAATCCCAGGCCTAGAACGAAAGGATGAGTGCCGAAGGCGTTCATCCGACGGCTGGGGGGTCCGAGAAATATGGCAAAGCGTGACGAATCCGTGTCCCGAAAACGCGTCCACCATATGATCGGTCCAAGGAAGGCGACCCTTACAGAAGTAGGGTGGGGCCTGGACCGCCGGCGGGCCGGCCGGTCCCGAGCCGCCGCCCCGAGGGAGGTCCAGTTCAGTGACCAGCCAGGTCAGTAGCCCAGCCGGAAAGACCGATGAGGCCAGCGAGGCTGTCGTCGGGGAGCAACGCGCCCCCCAGCCAGATCAACCGGGCGCCACTGAGAAGGAAATCCGCCGTCTGGACCGGGTGATCATCCGCTTCGCGGGTGACTCGGGTGATGGCATGCAGTTGACGGGTGACCGGTTCACGTCGGAGACGGCGTCGTTCGGGAACGACCTGTCGACGCTGCCGAACTTCCCGGCCGAGATCCGGGCGCCTGCCGGCACGCTGCCGGGTGTGTCGTCGTTCCAGCTGCACTTCGCGGACCACGACATCCTGACCCCCGGCGACGCGCCGAACGTCCTGGTGGCGATGAATCCCGCCGCACTGAAGGCGAACATCGCCGATGTTCCGCGGGGTGCGGACATCATCGTGAACACGGATGAGTTCACGAAACGCCCGATGGCGAAGGTCGGTTATGA
>NZ_JBHTRI010000012.1:179609-205532 GCF_042796085.1 Streptomyces sp. NPDC056452 | reverse complement strand
CCGCGCAGCAGGCCGTGCAGCCCGCCGCTCCCGTGGGGCCGCCCGGCGATGTGCGGGACGTGGAGCCCGCCGCCTTCGACACCGCGGGCGCGCCCTGGTGGGATCCGGCGGCAGACGCCTCGGTCCGGCCGGAGAGCGATGCGGTGGTCATCGACGGGGTGCGGGTGGCCAAGGGCAGCCTGGTCCGCGTCCATCCCTCCCGGCGGGCGGACGCACAGGACCTGTTCTTCGCCGACCAGGTGGCCCGGGTGACCGCGGTACTCGCGGACGTGGACGGCGGTACGCACGTCGCCCTGGTCCTCGTCGACGACCCGGCGTCCGACCTGCACGACTGGTACGGCCGCTACTTCTACTTCGCGCCCGACGAGCTGACACCCCTGAGCGTCGAGGAGTCGGCGCCGTACCGAGAGGAGAACCGATCGTGAAGAACCTGGGCTTCATCACCGCCGTCGTGGGGGCTGCCGTGGCGGCCGTCTCCCTGGGGGTCGTGATCAGGTCGATCCCCGACATCCGCCGCTACCTGCGCATCCGTTCGATGTGAATCCCGACCCGAGTATGTGAGTGAGGAGCACCCCATGGCGGACACACCGGAGAAGAACAGCGGGGTCCAGGAGGAGCCGCAGGAGGAACGGGGCCCGATGGGCTCCCGCGACACCGGTTCGGACCAGCCCGAAGGCGGCCCGGTCGACCGGCCGTCGGGCACCTCGGACGCGCGGTCCGACACCTCCGTACAGCCGAAGAAGGCCAAGCACCCGGACGCGCCGGACCTCCCGTCCGGTGGCGGCTGAGCCGAGCATGACGGACGCACCGCACACGGCCGCCCGGGTACTGGTGGCGGGCATCGGCAACCTCTTCCTGAGCGATGACGGCTTCGGCCCCGAGGCCGTACGGCTGCTGGCCGCGGAGGGCGGACTGCCCCCGCAGGTCCGGGTGGTGGACTACGGAATCCGCGGCATGCACCTCGCGTACGACCTGCTGGACGGGTACGACGCGCTGGTGCTGGTCGACGCGTACCCGGGTGGCGACGCGCCCGGGGAGGTGACGGTCCTCCGCATCGGCCCGGAGGACCTCGGTACGGGTGAATTCGACGCTCATGGCATGAATCCGGTCGCTGTCCTGGCAAATCTGGACCAATTGGGCGGTACTCTTCCGCTCACCTTCCTCGTCGGCTGTACGCCCGCCGGGGTCGAGGAGGGCATCGGGCTCAGCGAAGCCGTCGGCCGTGCGGTGCCCGAGGCGGTCCAGGCAGTGCACACCCTGGTCCGGCAGCTTGTCCCCGCCGTACCGACCGCGTCCGTGAAGAGCGCCGAACTCCGGAGATCCTGATCATGTGCCTAGGCATTCCTGGCCGCGTCGTGGAGATCGTGGACGGCTATGCGGGCCAGCTGGCCCTGGTGGATGTCGAGGGCGCCCGACGACGCGTCAACATCGGAATGCTCGACGATCCGCCCGGCTGCGACGACTGGGTCCTGCTCCACATGGGCTTCGCCGTCGAGCTCATCGACCGGGCGAAGGCCCGGGAGGCCATGTCGGGCCTGGAGATGATGGGGCGCGGCCGGGCGGAGCGGGTGCGCCGCAGATTCGAGGTGCGCGGCGTCGTGCAGGGCGTGGGTTTCCGGCCCTTCGTGTATGTCACCGCCTCCGAGCTGATGCTCAGCGGCACGGTGACGAACACCGGCGACGGGGTGCTCGCCGAGGTCGAGGGACCGGCGGACGCCGTGGAGGAGTTCGGCCGCAGGCTGCGGGCCGACGCCCCGCCGCTCGCGGTCGTCGAGGACGTACGGACGAGCGATCTGGCGACGTGCGGCGGCGCGGGTTTCACCATCGAGCACTCCCGCACGGCCGACCGGGCAAGGACACTCGTCCCGCCCGACATCGCCACCTGCCGCGACTGTCTCGACGAGCTGACCGACCCGGCGAACCGGCGCTACCGCCACCCCTTCATCACCTGTACGCACTGCGGTCCCCGGTTCACGATCGTCACCGGTCTGCCGTACGACCGGGCCGCGACCACGATGGCCGACTTCGAGATGTGCGCGGCGTGCCGGACGGAGTACGAGGATCCGGGCGACCGGCGCTTCCACGCCCAGCCGGTCGCCTGCCCCGACTGCGGGCCCCGGCTCGAACTGGTCGGCGGCGAAGGGGTGTCCCTGTCCCGCGACGAGGACGCGCTGCGCACCGCCCGCAAGCTCCTCGCCGACGGCGGGATCATCGCGGTCAAGGGACTCGGCGGGTACCACCTGGTGTGCGACGCCCGCAACGCGGCGGCCGTTACCGAGCTGCGCCGGCGGAAGCGGCGCGGTGGCAAGCCGTTCGCGGTGATGGTCCCGGACCTCGACGTGGCGCGGCAGCTGGTGACCGTCACGGCGGACGAGGAAGAGCTGCTGACCGGTGGCCGTCGCCCGATCGTGCTGCTGCCCCGGCGTCCCGCCGGGCCCGGCGCCGGTGCCGGGGTGTCCGACGCCGTGGCGCCCGGCTGTCCCGATCTCGGGGTGCTGCTTCCGTACACGCCGCTGCACGTTCTGCTCCTCGGGATCGGCGACGACGACCCGGGCCCGGACGCGCTGGTGATGACATCGGCCAATCTGTCCGGCGCGCCGATCGTCACCGACGACGACGATGCCCTGACCGTGCTCGCGCCGCTGGTCGATGCCTGGCTGCGGCACGACCGGCGGATCCATGTGCCGTGCGACGACTCTGTCAGCCGCTTCGTGGCGGGCGCCGAGCTGCCGCTGCGCCGCTCACGCGGGTATGCCCCGCTCCCGCTCGCGCTGCCCTTCGACGTACCGCCGACGCTGGCGGTGGGCGCGGACCTGAAGAACACCTGCGCCCTGGGCGAGGGCCGCTACGCCTGGCTGAGCCAGCACATCGGCGACATGGACGACCTGGCCACGGTCGACGCCCTGACGCGCACGGAGAAGCACCTCGAAGAACTCACCGGGGTGGAGCCCGCCCTGCTGGTCGCGGACGGCCATCCCGGCTACCACTCCGGCGACTGGGCCCGCACCCGTGCGGCGGGACGGCCCGTGCGTACGGTGCAGCACCACCACGCGCACATCGCGTCGGTCATGGCCGAACACGGCCTGGGCCGGGACGAGCAGGTGATCGGCATCGCCTTCGACGGCACCGGCCACGGGGACGACGGCGCGGCCTGGGGCGGTGAGGTCCTGGTGGCCGGCTACGCGTCGTTCCGCAGGGCCGCGCACCTGGGTTACGTACCTCTGGCCGGGGGCGATGCGAGCGTGCTGCGGCCCTACCGGATGGCGCTCGCGCATCTGCACGCGGCGGGCCTCCCCTGGGATGCGGACCTGCCCGCGGTCCTGGCCTGCCCGGCCGCCGAACGCGAGGTGCTGGCCCACCAGTTCACGACCGGCTTCGGTTGTGTACCGACGTCGGGGATGGGCCGGCTCTTCGACGCGGTCGCCTCGCTGGCGGGTGTACGCCACGAGGTGGTGTACGAGGCGGAGGCGGCCATGGAGCTGGAGGGGCTGGCCCGGGGCGCGGCTGCGGACCCCCTGGCCGCGGAGAACGGCTACCGCTTCGCGATCCGGCCCGGCGCGGGCGAGGATCCCGCCGTCGCGGATCCGGGCCCGGTCGTGCGGGCCGTGGTGTCCGACGTACGGGCAGGGGTGTCAGCCGGTCGGATCGCCGCCCGCTTCCACGCCGCCGTCGCCGCCCTGGTCGTCGACCTCGCGGACCTCTGCCGCACGAGCACCGGCCTGGACACCGTGGCCCTGGGCGGTGGCGTCTTCCAGAACGCCGTGCTGCTGGAAGCGGCCCAACACGGCCTGACGGAGCGCGGCTTCACCGTTCTGCGGCCCCGGCTGCTCCCGCCCAACGACGGCGGGATCGCCCTCGGCCAGATCGTGATCGCCGCAGCCGGCTGACGCCGCCGCTCCCCGTACCTGAGAGATCCACAGAGAAGAGGGACCATGTGTCTGGCTGTTCCGGGGCGCGTCCTCAGTACCGCCGAAGTCGACGGCACCGTGATGGCCGAGGTGGACTTCGGTGGGGTGCGCAAGGAGGTGTGCCTCCAGTACATCCCCGATGTGACGGTCGGTGAATACGTCATCGTGCACGTCGGTTTCGCCATCCAGCGTCTCGACGAGCGGTCGGCCAAGGACACCCTGGCCAACTTCGACCGGCTCGGCATCCTCGCCGAGGAGTTCGGCGACCCCCTCGAACTCGCAGCCCAGCACGACGCGTCCCCCGAAGGAGCCGGCCGGTGAAGTACCTCGACGAGTTCAGCGACCCCGACCTGGCGAAGAAGATCCTCGATCAGATCCACGCCGTCACCACGCGGAAGTGGGCGATGATGGAGGTCTGCGGCGGCCAGACCCACTCGATCATCCGGCACGGCATCGACCAACTGCTGCCGGACGGCGTGGAGATGATTCACGGGCCGGGATGCCCCGTCTGCGTCACCCCACTGGAGACCATCGACCGCGCCCTGGCGATCGCCGCCCGTCCCGGGGTCATCTTCTGCTCGTTCGGTGACATGTTGCGTGTGCCCGGCAGCAGCCAGGACCTGTTCTCCGTCAAGAGCGCCGGCGGCGACGTACGGGTGGTGTACTCACCGCTCGACGCGCTGAAGCTGGCCCGCGAGAACCCGGACCGAGAGGTCGTCTTCTTCGGTATCGGATTCGAGACCACCGCACCCGCCAACGCCATGACGGTGTATCAGGCCAAGAAGCTCGGAGTCCGCAACTTCTCGCTTCTGGTCTCCCATGTCCTGGTGCCCCCGGCGATCGCCGCCATCATGGAGTCGTCGACCTGCCGGGTCCAGGCGTTCCTCGCCGCGGGGCATGTGTGCAGCGTGATGGGGACGTCCGAGTATCCGCCGCTGGCCCGGAAGTACAAGGTGCCGATCGTGGTCACCGGCTTCGAACCGCTGGACATCCTGGAGGGGGTCCGCCGGACCGTCGTGCAGTTGGAGGCGGGTCGCCACGAGGTGGAGAACGCCTATCCCCGGGCCGTACGCGACGAGGGCAACGCGCCCGCCATGAAGATGCTCGCCGATGTCTTCGAGGTGACGGACCGGACGTGGCGCGGCATCGGGGAGATCCCTCGCAGCGGCTGGCGACTCTCCGCGAAGTACCGGGAGTTCGACGCGGAGCAGCGGTTCGACGTGACCGGCATTCACACCGCCGAGTCGTCGCTCTGCCGTTCGGGCGAGGTGCTCCAGGGGCTGATCAAGCCGCACGTGTGCGAGGCGTTCGGCAAGGAGTGCACGCCGAGGAACCCGTTGGGCGCGACGATGGTGTCCAGCGAGGGCGCGTGTGCCGCGTACTACACCCACCGCCGACTGGAACTGGTCGATGCGAAGTGACCGACGTGACTGATGTGACCGACGTTGCGCACGAAGTGACCGCGCCGTTCGACGGCCTGCCCGACCTCGACTTCCAGGCGTGGGCCTGCCCCGTACCGCTGCGCGACACCCCGTCCGTCGTGATGGGTCACGGGGGCGGGGGTGCGATGTCCGGCGAGCTGATCGAGCACTTGTTCCTGCCCGCGTACGGTGCCGCGGCCGCCGCCGACCTCGGTGACTCGGCCGTCCTGACGGTCGGGTCCGGAATCCGACTCGCCTTCTCCACGGACTCGTTCGTGGTGAAGCCGATGTTCTTCCCCGGCGGATCGATCGGCGACCTGGCGGTGAACGGTACGGTCAACGACCTTGCCATGTCGGGGGCGACTCCGCTGTTCATGTCGACCGCCTTCATCCTCGCCGAGGGCACCGCACTGAGCGACCTCGGACGGATCGCCCAGGACGTGGGCCGGGCCGCGGAGGCCGCCGGTGTACGGCTGGTCACCGGGGACACCAAGGTCGTGGAGCGCGCCAGCGGCGACGGCGTCTACCTCAACACCTCGGGCATCGGCGTGGTCCCGCCCGGGGTCGACATCCACGCCCGCCGGGCCCGGCCGGGTGACGCCGTGCTCGTCAGCGGCGACATCGGCGTGCACGGGGTGGCCGTGATGAGCTGCCGGGAGGGCCTGGAGTTCGGCACGACGGTCGAGAGCGACACCGCCGCCCTGCACGGCCTGGTCGCTGCCATGCTCGCCACCGGGAGTGACCTCCATGTGCTCCGGGACCCCACGCGCGGTGGTGTGTCGGCCTCGCTCAACGAGATCGCCCGTGCCTCGGACGTGGGCGTCGAGCTGGTCGAGCGGCTGCTTCCCGTGCCGGCGACGGTGCGCGACGCGTGCAGCCTGCTCGGGCTCGACCCGCTGCAGGTGGCCAACGAGGGCAAGCTGATCGCGATCGTGCCGGCCGAGGACGCTGACCGGGTGCTGGAGGCCATGCGGGCCCATCCCCTGGGGCGGTCCGCGTGCCGGATCGGCAGCTGCGTGCCGGACCATGCGGGGATGGTCGTCGCGAGGACGGGTCTGGGCGGGAGCCGGGTCATCGGGCTGCCGATCGGCGAACAACTACCGAGGATCTGCTGAGTGAGTGCCGAAGGCGCCCTGCTGTTCGCGCGATACGCCTACCCGCCCAACGAACTCGGCTACTGCGGGCCCGCCGACGCGGCGGCCCTCCTGCGCCGGGAGGCGACCGACGACATCGAGCGGCGGGCCCGGCAGTTCGAGGGGGCCTGGTGCTATCTCCAGTTCCTCGCGGAGACCGCAGGGCTCGCGGACCCGCTCGATGTGCGGGTGGTCGAGGCGTACTGGATCGGCAACGAACTCCTGGACCTGGCCGATCCCGCCGCCCTGGTGGAGCGCATGACCGACCGGTTCCGTGGGCAGCCGGCCGGCACCTGGCGCGAGGCCGGGGACCGGGCGTTGGCCCATCACAGCTTCCAGGTGTTCGAGGTGTATCCGTGGGCGTCGATGCTGCGGTCGAGCGGGCATCCGACAGCCCTGTCCGTACTGGACCAGTGCCGCATCCGTACCGGGGTGGTGGTCGATGCCGACAGCGACGTGGCGACGGTGCGGTCACGCCCGCTGCGCTGGGAGGGCGCGGAGCTGACCGACGGCGCGTGGCGGGAGGAGACCGTCCGCTGCTCGGCCGGTGGGAGGACGCTGATCGACCGGCTCTCCCCCGGTGACCGGGTGGCACTGCACTGGGACTGGGTGTGCGATGTACTCACCGACGAGCAGGTGCGGCGCATCGAGGACCTCGAGGAACGCCGACGCGTCGAGCTGGATCTGCTCGTCCCTGTGCGCTGAATTCCGTCTGTGGGAGCCGGAGGGACGAACCGGTTCCCACACACGGAATCGGTCACGGACACGGTCGGCGAAAGCCCCTAGTCCGTGGGGTAGATGTCCCCACTGGCCATGCCGCTCTCCTGCTCACTCCGGGACCTGAGCCGACGAGCTTTGTCCTGGAGGCGCTGACGCTCGTCCGGGTCTGTGGCACTCTTTGCGGCCTCTTCCATCTCCTGTGCCTTTGCACGCATCTGCTGGATATGCTCGGCGGATCCGTCTGCAGCACTCATGGTCACTCCTTGGGTGACAGGTAATGGGCCACCCCAGCGAAACAGTGTGTCCTCGCCGCTGCATCTCGAAGCGTCACTCACGGTCATCCGCTCCTCCGGGGGCTGTCAGAGGTAGCGGGTCTGCCGCGCGTCACGGCCCCGCCCCACGACAGGGCGGAAAGCCCGTCGGCGGGACCTGCCACGTTCCAGCCACTCAGGTGCTCAGGTACTCAGGTACGCCTACTCATGTGCGGTCGCACGTCACCACCAAGGATGTCCGCATAACGCGAACCGAAAGAGGCATTCATGAGTCGCGACCTGCAGATACGAGTTGCCGATCCCGAGGACCTGGTCTGGATCCACGAGCTGAGGCACCGTGTGTACGCCCAGGAGCTCGGCCAGCACGCACCGCGCCCGGACCGACGGCTGCACGACGCGCTGGACGGCGACAACGTCTACCTCGTCGCGGCCCGAGGGCCGGTCCGCATGGGCTTCGTCAGCCTGACCCCGCCCTGGCTGGGCCGCTACGGCCTCGACAAGTACCTGACCCGCGACGAACTGCCGCTGCTGTCCGAGGGCGGAGTCTTCGAGGTACGCATCCTCACCGTGGAGCCTCGCTGGCGCAGCACCGCGGTGGCACCGCTGCTGATGTACGCGGCCCTGCGCTGGATCTCCTCCCGGGGAGGCCGCACGGTGGTGGCGATGGGCCGTACCGAACTGCTCAGCATGTACCTGGCGGTCGGCCTGAGGCCCCTCGGACACACCGTCCGCAGTGGTGCGGTGACTTTCGAGGTGCTGACGGGGGAGGTCGCCGGGCTGACGCAGGCCGCCACCACCCGGTACCGCACGGCCCTGGAGCGGTTCCGCTCCGTGGTGGACTGGCAGTTGGACATGGAGTGGGCGCCTGGGCCGGACGGATGTGAACATGGCGGCGCCTCCTTCACCGCCATTGGCACGGACTTTCGCACCCTGCACCGGCGCGACGAGGTCGTCTCTGCCGATGTGCTGGACGCCTGGTTCCCGCCCGCTCCCGGGGTACGCGCGGCGCTCGCCGAAGACCCGGCCTGGTCCGCCCGGACCTCGCCTCCCACCGGCGCCGAAGGTCTGCTGTCGGAACTCGCCGGAGCCCGGGCACTGCCTGTGGAGACGCTCGTGGCCGGAGCCGGCTCGTCGGACCTGATCTTCCGGGCGTTCGGCCGCTGGCTGACTCCGGAGAGCAGGGTACTGCTGCTGGATCCCGGGTACGGCGAATACGCCTACGTCACCGAGCACGTGATCGGGTGCCAGGTGGACCGCTTCCGGTTGCGCCGGAAGGACGGGTGGCGGATCGACGTCGCCCGGCTGGCCTCTGTGGTCGAGGCGGGTCGGTACGACCTGGTGGTCGTGGTCAACCCGAACAACCCGACCGGACGCCACGCACCCGCAGCCGAACTGCGCACCCTGATCGAGGCCGCCCCCGCCGGGACCCGGTGGTGGATCGACGAGGCCTATCTCGGCTACGTGGATCTGGCCGAGTCGCTCGCCCCGCTGGCCGCGGTGGACCCGCGGGTCGTGGTCTGCACCTCGCTGTCCAAGATGTACGCGCTGTCCGGCGTGCGGGCGGCCTACCTGGTGGCCGAACCGGCCACGGCCGCACTGCTGCGCCGGTGGACGCCGCCCTGGGCGGTCGGCCTTCCCGCGCAACTCGCCGCGGTGGCCACCCTGCAGGACCCCGCGTACTACCGCGCCTGCTGGCACCGTACCCACGCCCTGCGCCATGAGCTGGCCGCCGATCTTGCCCAGGTGGACGACACCGTCGTGGTCGAGGAGGGCGTCGCGAACTTCCTCAACATCACGCTGCCGCCCGACGGACCGAGCGCTGCCCGCCTCGTGCGGGAGTGCCGCCGGCACGATGTCTACCTGCGCGACCTGTCGCCACTGTCTCCGCAGTACGAAGGGCGCACCGTACGCGTCGCGGTCAGGGACACGGCGGAGAACGCACGGATCGTCGCGGCGTACGAAGCCGCGATGGAGACGCTGCGACCCGGCTCCCTGTCGCGGCGCACCCCTGGACTCCCGGTTCACGCCGCCGCCGGGTACGCCCGGTGACCTCCGTCGCCTCCCTCGCGCCCTTCCTCGGTGGGGCCCTGGCGGCCGGCGGGATGGCCGCGGCACTCTCCGGCCGCCGTGAACTGCTGGTCCGGTGGTGCTGCTGGGCGGTCGGAGTGCCGCTGGTCGCCGGTGCGTTCTGGTGGGGCACCCCGGGGGTGACGGTTCTCGCCCTTGTGGTCGGAGTGGTCGCGGCGCTGGAGTTCGGCGGGCTGATGCGCCTGTCCCGGCCGGACAGGGTCGTCCTGGCCGCCGCCGTCTCCGGCGTGGTGCTGACCTCCTGGCTGGCGCCCGGGCAGGAGGTACGGGCGGTGGCGGTCGGCGCCCTGGCCATCGCCGCGGTCCCGCTGCTGGCCGGTGACTCCGCCCACGGTCTGCGGCGGCTCGGGGCCGGTCTGCTCGGGCTGGTCTGGCTGAGTGTGCTCGCCGCCCTGGCACCGCTCGGCGCGACCGCGCTCGCCCTGTTCGTCGCCGTCTCGGTGGGCGACATCGTCGCGTACTTCACAGGTCAACGGCTGGGCGGGCCACGGCTGTCACCCCTCTCTCCGGCCAAGCGGTGGAGCGGAACCCTCGCCGGCTCCGCGGCCGCCCTCGGCGTGCTCGCCGCACTGTCCGTACTGAGCTGGCCGACGGCGGTCGCCGTGGCGGTCGGCGCCCCGGCAGGAGACCTGCTCGAATCCATGGTCAAACGAGGGGCGCGGGCGAAGGACTCCGCCCACTGGCTGGCAGGCTCCGGGGGGCTGCTCGACCGGATCGACTCGCTCCTCCTCGCACTGGCCGTGCTGCTCCTCCTGCGCTGACTCGGCGACGCCAGGGCTCCGGGGCTCCGGAGCACCGGCGGGACCACGACCTCGCACATGCGAGGTAGCCAGGCCCGTCCACCAATCCCCAGCATGTGTTCCGACGCTGCCCGAGGAGGCAGCGTCGGAACCTTCCGCAGGGGGGAACATGTTCCACCACACGTACAAGAGGACGCGTCCCGGCCGACTGGGCCGGTTGCGAGCCGCCCTGCTCGCCGGATTCGCAGTTCTCGGGCTCGCAGGCACAGCAGTGTCCGCCACGGCTGCCGAGACGGGCGACCGGGCCGTCGACACCGCGGCGGCTGCGAAGCCGCTGTTCCAGATGCCGTTTCCGTGCGGCACACGGTGGCAGTTGAACACCTACGGCTCCGATCACAACCCCGCACTGGACATCGTCGTGGAGAACAACACCGGCTCCGACGGCAAACCCGTTCTCGCCTCCGCAGTCGGCACCGTCTCCGCCACGTACTGGGACGACGGCTCCGGCAACACCATCCAGATCAGCCACGGCAACGGCTGGTTCACGGCGTACTACCACCTCAAGGACACGCCCACCACCTATGTCCGCGAGGGTCAGGCGGTCCAGCCGTCCACCCAGATCGGACGCATCGGCACGACGGGCGCCTCGAACTGGGCGCACCTGCACTACGAGCAGCGCTATCTCGCGTCGGGGGACTTCACCGACGAACGCCACCGCGTGCCCGTGCACTTCGACGGCGTCCAGTACACGGGCACCAACAAGGAGTGGCCGAGCGTGACCAGCCGGAACTGCACGGGCACGCCGGCCTGGCAGGACTGCCCGGCGGGCAACGTCTGCTTCTACTCAGGTGCCGACGGCACCGGCTCGGTCTGCAAGTCGGCCGACGATGAGCCCAGCAGCACCTGCGGCTTCCGCAAGTCGTACTACAACAACGGCAACCCGCAGCCGGGTTACGACCATCTGCAGGTCTACTTCAAGGAAGGCGGCAGCCAGTGCCTCCATTACGGCTGGGACGAGGGACGCGGCAACTTTGCCGGCGGGGGCCGGACGATCGACCGCTTCCATTGGCGCGGCGAATGCTGACGGCATGACGGGACGACACCTTCGACCGGTACGGGCCACGGCTGATCAGCGTGGCCCGTACCGGCCTGCGCGTCATGCGGATGTTTATCGGCGTTCCCTATCCTCACGGCATACCTTGGGGGAAGGGATCAGTCCATGTACACCATCATCGTGGTGCCAGGGCCCGGGATGGCCCCCTGCGAGAAGCTCCGGCTCGGACCGGGAGAGGCCCTCCGCTTCGGTCGGGAAGCATCCACCGGCACGCAGCCCCAGCTGTCCATTCCGCACGACGGTGTCTCGCGTTCCGCAGGGGAGATCATCGCGACGGACACGTACTGGTCGCTCAGCAACTTCAGCCGCACGGCGACATACGCGGTCGAGAACCCGGAGGGCGCCGGGGAGCACATCAAGGTGGCGCCGAGGCGACTGGGCGCACCCGTGGCGTTCGAGTTCTCCAGGGTCGTACTGCCCGCGGGCAGTGAGCTGCTCAGCTTCGACGTCTGGGCACCGCGGCACGACTACGCCGCCCCGGCGGATGAGTCGGACCGGAACGAGCGTGCCGAGGGCTGCGGCGGCGGGTCGACCGCACTCGCCTTTCCTCTCGACCGGTCCAAGCGGTACTTCACCGTGCTGGCGGCCCTGTGCGAGCCACGCCTGCGCGGCGAGCCGTACGCGCCGCTGCCCACCGTGGAACAGGTCGTCGAACGGCTGCGCCCGCGGTGGCCGGCGGCCAACCGGGCCGCCGTGCAGTGGAACATCGACTACCTGGCGGTGAAGCTGCGGCTCAAGCCCGGTCCTGAGTCCTGCGAGCCCGGCCCCCGCCTCAACGGCAAGAAGGAGATGCTCGTCTCGCTCGCGCTCCGCTTCGACCTGGTGCGCGAGGACGACCTGGCGGCGCCGGCCTTCTCCGCGAGCGGCGCGGCCCGTTGAGCGGGCAGCAGCCGTATGCCGTCTCGTCCGTCCCGCCGGGCTATCGCGTCGGCCCCTGGATCGTCGAGGAGCCGCTCGGGGCGGGGGCTTTCGGCAATGTGTACGCGGCCCGCCACGAGGACCCCGGCGCGGAACCGGCCCGCGCCGCCCTGAAGTTCCTGCCGACCGGCACGCACACGCCGCGTCAGCTGCGTCATCTCCGGGAGCTGGCCGAGCGGGAGGTGGCCCTGCTGAGCCGGCTCCGTTCGCCGCGGCTGATCCGGATGTATGACGCGCTCACGGTGGACGCCCCGAGCCATCCGGAGCTCGACGGCGCCACCGTACTCGTACTGGAGGAGGCGCGGGGCTCCCTCGACGCCTCGCTCTCCGCGGGCCGTCCGCCGCGGCAGGGCCCCGTCCTGCTCGTGCAGATCTGCGAGGGGCTGGACCAGCTGCACGGCGCGGGCTGGGTGCACGGGGACCTCAAGCCTGGCAACGTGCTGCTGATGGAGGACGGCACGGCACGGCTCGGCGACTTCAACATGGCAGCCGAACTGGAGGGCACGCACGCCTACTCCCCCGCGTTCGCGACGGCGGACTACACCCCGCCCGAGCTGCTGTGGTCCGAGGTCGGCGAGCGGGGCGTACAGATCCGGCAGACCGCGGACATCTGGGCGTTCGGGGTACTGGCCCACCTGGTCCTGACCGGTTCGTTCCCGTTGCCCGGCGGCACCCCGCCGGCCCGTCGGGACGCGCTGGTGCGCTACGCCCGCGGCGAGGAGGAACTGCGGCTGTCGCCCGAACTCCCCGCGCCCTGGCGGGAGATCGTGCGCGACTGCCTCTCCCGTACGCACGAGGACCGGGCCCCGCACGACGCGGCGTCGCTGCTGCGGCGGACCTCGCAGGCGGCAGCGGGCCGGCTGCCGCGGCGACGGCGCGTGCGGCGCCCCCTGCTCGCGGTGGCGGCCGCTGTGCTGGCCCTGGCTGTGGCGGGCCTCGGGTTGTCGATGTACCTGGACGAGGACCCGGCCACGAAGCCGAACACCCGGTCGAACGCCGGACCCGTCGGGAAGACGCGCCCGGGCAAGAGCCCCGGGCCGGTACAGACGGCCACGGGCTACGACCGCTGCCCGCCACGTTCCGTCTGCTTCTTCTCGGAAGCGGACGGCAGCGGTGAGATGTGTGCCTGGGAAGGCGACGACCCGGACTGGTTCGACGGCGAGAACGACTGCTCCTGGTCGGCCACCGACCGCCCGGGCTCGATCTTCAACAACGGGTTACCCGATCCCGAGGACTACGACCAGGTCGCGTACTTCGCAGAGCCCGGCCTGAGGCAACGCCTCGGCTGCGTCGAGAGAGGACAGCGTCACGACCTCGCCCTGACGTCGCGCGTGCTGTCCCACACCTGGGCCAAGACCTGCTCCCGATGAGATACGAGGTAGCGCCCGCCCGGGCCCTGACGGGATCCTCGCACCTGACTCTCGGAGTCACCGTCCTGCTCGTGCCGCGCTAACTCCGTACGGCGAGCAGGTGGCGCCAGCGGGATTGTTCTGCGATCAGGCTGGTTGCGGCCAGCACCGTCACCGTGACGGCAGCCCACGTCGGCCAGGCCACCAAGGAGGCGATCACAGCAGCGAGGTAGTGGAGCAGTACCAGGGCGATGGTCACCACGCCCGGGACGGGCACGAGGATCTTCTCCCTGTCCATGCCGTTGTCGCCCGGGGTGACGAAGACGGTGAGTGCGCCGAGCAGGAGGACCACTGAGACCACGGCGAGCAACACGGAGTGCGGGGCGAGGGCCCAGGGAGTGGCTACCCACGCGGCGAGCATGGTGAGGAAGCGAAGTGGGTCCGCCAGACGTGTCACGCGTCGACTTTCCCACAGCGGGTGACGGTGCGGGTCGTTTCATCAGATTCAGCAGTGTCTGCCCGGACATACGAGGATGCCGGGTGCGCGCAGGAGCGGTGGAGGCGAGTGCTGGGGGCAAGGTGGGAGGCATGACGACGACACTCGGTGGTTTTGTTCTCGGTACTCCCGATCCTGCCGCGCTGGCCGACTTCTACCGGGCGCTGCTGGGCTGGCAGGAAGTCGAGCGCGAGCCGGGGTGGGTTCGCCTGAGGGCTCCGGAGCAGGAACGCCCCGGTCTCAGCTTTCAGTTGGAGACCGATCACACTCCTCCGGTGTGGCCGCAGCGCCCGGGTACTCAGCAGATGCAAGCGCATCTGGATGTACAGGTCGACGACCTGGAGGCGGAGACCGAGCGGGCTTGCGACCTGGGCGCGACGCTGCAGGAGTACCAGCCTCAGAAGGACGTGAGGGTCCTCCGCGACCCTCACGGCCATCCGTTCTGCCTCTTCCTTCCCGGCGCCTGAGCGCCACGGGCTTCGCGCAGGGTCAGCGGCAGGCGGCCGCGGCGCCGGTGCAGTCGGACCGAGCCTGAGAGTGCCGGGCCGGAGTACGCAGCCTGCAGTGACGACCTTCCAGTCGCCCGGGGGCTGCGACAAGGTCACTGATGCTCTCAGTACGATGTGCCCGTGATCCCTGACATACCTGCTGGCGCCCGTCGACTTCTCCTCGTCGCCTGCACATTCACGGCCCTGACCGCGGGGGCTCTCGGCTGGTTCGCCGCACAAGACGTCCGTCCGAGCTGCAGTTACGCGATCTTCACAGGGGGGACCGCGACGGAACAGCAGGAAGCCGTCGAACGCGGTTACTGGCAAGCTGTCGCTTCCGGCACCTGCGCACCGCCTCACCCCCGCTGGCGCTTCTGGCTGGGCTGACCTCCAGTCACCGGAGGACGCCTCACATGGCTGCTCGCTTCGCTGACCCACCCGGTGGCCGAGCACGGTAGATCGCCATACGACCGCGCTCGGCAACGGGGCAGCGGTGGCTGGGAAACGAGTTGCTACTTCTGACTCTGAGTCGGCGACCACGGCTCGCGGCACCTGTGCAAGCAGCGGCGTCCGACGTCAACGTCCACCGGCCCGCAACTGGTCCCGTATCGCGAGGGCGAGGACGACGAGTGCCAGCAGCGTCACGACAACCATGCCCGTCACCAACCCGTCGATGACACGTCCGTCGAGTTGCGAGGGAAGTCTGACGGTGGCGGGATGCACCGGATCGTAGACGAGCGCCAGTCGGTCCCCTGGCTTCGAACCGACAGAGTCACCTTCAAGATCCACGTTCGTACGTGCCGGTCCTGACGGTGTCTCGAACCGCACGTCGACACGCAGCGCTTCGTCGGCGTCCGACCACCCGGTGACCGAGACGACCGTGGCAGTGACCTCACGGCCCCGGCTGCGCAGATGGTCCAGCGCCTGGTTCTCCTGCCAGGCGTCCCAGCCCATGAAGCACGCAGCAGTCGTGCACGCGATGGCGAAGATGCCTGCCCGCCGGACAGCGCGCCACTGGGCATCGTGCAACCACGCCCGGCCCCCGCCACGCCCCAGCTGAGCCAGGAGCAGCGCGGGGGTCGCATTTGTGCGGCACCAACGGTCGATACGGGAATTGGGATGCCGCGCAATCAGACGGCGCAGCATTTTGAGGAGGGCGAGCGTAGTCCCGGTGACGACGAACAGCCAGATGATGTCGAACGGCCAAAAGACGAACCAGGCCAACAGGAACACCGCAACAAGAACCGTCGACCAACCCAGGGCCGGGAACTCGCGCCCTGAATCGGAGGGCTTCACCTCGGCCAACGCCGTGCTCCCTTCGCCGCCGCAGTCGTCTTCAGAGACAGTCCGCGGCCGGGAACAGTTGCACGCTCGACGGCACGAGGCTGGTTCGCGCTCCACAGGGCACACGCTCCGGGACCGAAGCAGGAACAGCCTCAGGTTCGGCACTCACCTGTATGGGCGAGGGCACGGCTTCAACTCCGCGGGCCAGGCAGGTCATCTGCCGTCGCTCGTACCGAGAGCCTGGAAGTCGACCATGCCGAAAGCCTCGTGGACGTAGACGTTGGTCAGTCGCGGGTTGCGGTAGTTCAGGACCTTGTCGGCGACGATCGGCAGATAGTACGCGCCGTCGGTGACCGCATGGTTGATCCGGCTGTGGACCTTGGCGGCCTGGGCGGTGTCCCTCTCGGCGGAAGCCTGGTCGAAGAGGTTGTTGATCTCGGGGTCGTCGATCTGGGCGTAATTGCTGTTGCCGCTCGGCAGGATGAGGCGTCCGTCCGCCAGGGGCTGGAGGAAGCCGGCGCCGGTCGGGTAGTCCGCGGCCCACGCCAGCAGGATCAGGCCGTAGCCCTTGTTCTTGATCGTGCTGGGAGATCCGACGTCCGAGAGGAACTCCACGCCGTCGCGGCGGTCGATCTCGGCGGTGATGCCCACCTTTTTGAGGGAGCTCTGCAGAGCTTCGGCTGACGCGACGTCCTTGGGATTGCCGCCGCGTACAGCGATTTTGGTGGTGAAGCCTGCGGGCTTGCCGCACGCCCTCAGCTCGTCCTTGGCCTTCTCGATCCGGGGCTTGCCGTCGGTCAGACCGTACGGGTCGTAGTCATCGGCGCCGAAAACGGTCGGGGGCAGCATGTTGCCGTGCCTCGAACCGCCCGTCGAACCGCCGCGGGTGGTTTGGAGGGCTGAGGTGTCGGCCCCGTACATCACCGCTTTTCGGCAGTGCACATTGTCGAACGGCTCGGTCTTCGAGACGAGCGAGACGAAACGGATGGAGCCGCTGTGCGGGTTGTCCGCGTCGGCCTTCTTCTTCGGGTCGTTCAACACTTTGAGCGTGGCGGGCTGCGACAGACCGGCCTGCCGGACGTCGAGGTCGGCTGTGCCCGCGATGAGCTGTGAGGCCACATTCTCGGGGTCGGCTGAGACAGTCAGCTCGATCCTGTCCGGCAGCGCCTTGCGCAACGGGTCGGTGGCACGGTCCCATTGCTCGTTGCGGACGAGGACCAGCGAGTGTCCCGGCTTGTACGACGCGAAGCGGTACGGGCCGGAGGAGACGGGGTGCGCGCCGTATCCGTCTCCGGTGTCCTTCTGCTGCGGCACGGGGGAAGTGGCGCCCATGGTCAGCAGGTACGGGAAGCGGGAGTCGGCCTTGGTCAGCCGGAGGACGAGGGTCAGGTCGTCAGGTGTCTCGACCGATTTCAGGCCGAGCTTCCCGCGGGTCTCGTCCCTGTACGGGCCCGAGTAGGTCCGGTCCCCGCCCAGTGATTCGATCAGGTACGTGGGGCCGCCGCTGATGACGTCCTGCGCGAAGACCCGCTCGATGCCGTACTTGACGTCCTTGGCGGTGATCGGTGTGCCGTCCTCGAACTTCAGACCGGGCTTCAGCTTGACGGTGTACGTCCTGCCGTCGGCCGAGACCACCGGCTGGGCCGAGGCCAGATCCGGAACGAGGTCCAGGCCCTCCTTGCCCGGCTTGGTGTCATACGTCAGCAGCGTGCGGGCGTAGAGGCGCTGCATGTTCCAGGCCCACCCGTTGTAGGAGCGGGCCGGATCCCACGAGTCGGCGTCCTGCGAACTCACCAGACGGAGGGTGCCGCCCTTCCTGTCTGACGCGTTGACCACGCCACCGACCGCGGCGTCGAAGCCTGTGGCACGGGTCGAGGAGCCCGGGCCGTCCCCGGTTCCCTGAGATGTGTCCTTGTCCTCGCCCCGGTCGACGAGCAGGGCGGTGATACCGCCGCCGGTGACGAGGGCGACGGTGAGTGCGATCGCCACGAGACGGCGGCGCCGGGGGCTGCCGGGTCGGTGGGCGGGGACGCGTCCGAGGGATGTGAGGGGCGAGGCCGGCAACCGGTCGGAGACGACGGGCGGCGCGGGCCGCTCGTCACGTACGGTCGGTGGCTCACCCGTCGGCGGGGGCGATGCGGGCGGGGGCGGTGCGGGCGAGGGCGGTGCGGGCGAGGGCGGTGCGGGCGGCACCTCCGTCCGCTTGCCGAGGTGAATCCGTGGATCCGGCGTGGGTACCGTGTCGGCACGGGGCACAGCGCCCTGCGTGTCCCCGGAGCCGCGCTCGTCGCGGCCGTCCGCGCCGGCGGGGGCGGACCCGTTCTGCTGCTGTCCCGGGCTCTTCGTGAGCGGCGCGGGGGCGGCGCGCGGGCCGGTGGTGAGGGCGGACGCGACCGCCTCCGGGAGCCAGTCGGTCTCGTTCGGCAGCCCACCCGCGTAGGTCTGCCCGCCCAACTCGCCGAGCATCTGCGCGAACTGCGCCAGCAACTCCGGCACGGTGGGCCGCCGGGCGGGGTCCTTGTCGAGACACCGGCTGACGAACTCCGTCTGCGGGGGCAGCCCGCGAAGGTCGGGTTCCTCGTAGACGGCGCGGAAGTTCACCGAATGCGGGGAACCGGTCCCGAAGGGGCCGTCCCCCGTAGCCGCGAAGGCCAGTACCGCCCCGAGGGAGAACACGTCGCTGGCGGGGCCGACCGCCTTCCCCGTGACCTGCTCGGGCGACATGAACCCAGGGCTGCCGATCACCATTCCCGTCTGGGTGAGGACACTCGCTTCGGAGGCGATCGAGATACCGAAGTCAATGACCCGGGGCCCGTCGCGGGCAATCAGCACGTTCGACGGCTTCAGATCCCGGTGGATCAGGCCCGTGCCGTGAATGGCTTCCAGGGCCTCGACCAAACCGGCCCCCAGGACGAGCAACGAACGCCGGGGCCAGGCCCCATGGATGCGTACCGCTGCGTCGAGCGGCAGTCCCGGAACGTAGGCGGTGGCGAGCCAGGCCGGCGAGCCCGCAGGATCGGCGTCGACCACTGCTGCGGTGAAGAATCCGGTGACGCGGCGGGCAGCCTCCACCTCGCGGGCGAAACGGCGCTGGAAGTCCGGGTCCTCGGCCAGTTCGGCGCGCACCACCTTCACCGCGACCATCCGGCCACTGGTGGAGCTCCCCAGGTACACGCGGCCCATCCCGCCCGCTCCGAGGCGCGCAAGGATCCGATACCGCCCCACTTGCCGCGGATCTGCCGCATCCAGCTCTTGCAACGCCGCCCCCCTGTCTCCGACCCCACCCGGGGATCGTCGGAGACGATTACATCAGATCTGGATGCTCCCCTTGCGGTCCCGCCTCAGCCGACAGGCTGCCCATGCGGTACTGCCTGATGCGCCATCAGAGATGCTGGTTGTACGCGCACTTATGCCTGCGTGCCCACGTCCACGCGATGGTCAGGCAGAGCTTGCAAGGGCGTCGCAGTCGTGCCGTGGCTGCTCCGGCGCCTGAGAGTGCGACCGACGCGCACCCACGCCGTGCCCCTGATCAGCCGGTTTCCGTCAGGTGTGCGTGCGCGGCAGTGAGGATCTCCTCGGAGAGCGGGGAGCCCTTGGTGGCCCGGGACAGGACCAGCGCACCGAACAGGGTGCAGAGGCGGACGATTCCGTCCTGGTCGTCAGTGGCGAGGAAGTCGGCGAAGTCGGCCACCCCCTCGGTGTAGACGCGACGGGCGTCATGTCCCCCACTCCCGCGCGCGATGTCGGTCGCGAGCGCCGCGACCGGGCAGCCGTCCGCCGGATCGTCGCGGTGCGCGACGGAGAGGTAGACGTCGATCAGGGCCTGCTGAGCGGCGTCACGCTGCCCGTCGCTCCGTTCGAGCCCGGCGGTGTGGCGGCGGGCGAGCTCGGCGAAGGCGTGGGCGGTGGTCTCGTCGACGAGCGCCTCCTTGGACTCGAACTGCTTGTAGAACGCGCCGTGGGTCAGACCGGCCGCCTTCATCAGGTCCGCGACGCTGACGTGGGCCCCCTGCTCACGGAACAGCCGGGAGGCGGTGTCCACCACCCGCTTGCGGTTCTCCTCTGCCTGCGCCTGCGATACGCGGCCCATGACTACCTCCCATTTGGATGTCGACTGGCATCTATCGTAGTCCAGTGTTTAGATTGGATACATAATCTAAATTCTCGGGTGGCCGGACGGCACCCGCCAGAACCAGGAGTAGCCATGGAACTGAAGAACGCGGTCGCGGTCGTCACCGGCGCCAACCGGGGCCTCGGGCGGCACCTGGCCGCCCAGCTCGTGGAGCACGGGGCGAAGGTGTACGCGGCAGCCAGGCGCCCGGAGACGATCGACCTGCCCGACGTCACCGCCTTGCGCCTGGACGTCACCGACGAGGAGTCGATACGGGAGGCAGCTCGCCTCGCGTCCGACACCACTCTGCTGATCAACAACGCGGGAATCTCCACCGGCGCCACGTTGATCGGAGGCGACCTGGACGAGGTGCACCGGGAGATGGAGACCAACTTCTTCGGTCCGCTCGCGGCGACCCGGGCCTTCGCACCCGTCATCGAGGCCAACGGCGGTGGCGCCGTGCTCAACGTCCTGTCCGTCCTGTCCTGGCTGCACCCGGCCGGCCTCGGCTCCTACGCCGCATCCAAGGCGGCCGCCTGGGCACTGACCGGCGCGACCCGCGAGGAGTTGGCGCCTCGCGGCATCACCGTCTCGGCGCTGCACGTCGGCTACATGGACACCGACATGGCCGCCGGCATCCCCGCCGACCAGAAGTCCGCCGCCGCGGACGTCGCAGCCCAGGCCTTGAACGGAATCGCGGCGGGCCTGCCCGAGATTCTCGCCGACGAGCTCACCCAGCAGGTCAAGCAGAGCCTGGCCGTCACGCCGGAGCCGATCGCCGCCTGAGGCCCTCCCATCCCCGGCGCAGCACATCCCCCTCAGGCAGCCGCGTCACGGCTCAGCAGCAGCGCCACCTGGTGCGCGCCATCAAGAACGCGAGCGTGATGGCCCTACCGCCATCCCCGACCTCGGCATCGCGAGGCCGAGACGCCCGATCCGGTGGACACCCACCCCACCGGTAGGGGATTCCCTACGTTTGACGCGTAGGGAATCCCCTACCTATCGTTGACGGCATGAACATCACCCACGCCTCCTTCCTCACCGTCCCCGTCTCCGATCAGGACAAGGCCCTCCGCTTCTATACGGACGTACTCGGCTTCGAGGTCACCGCCGACCTTCAGATGCCCCCCGGCCGTTGGCTCCAGGTCGCCCCGGAGGGCGCACAGACCGTGCTCACCCTCTCCGGCCCCGGCATGGGCGACTTCACGCCAGGAACCGCGCGGGGCATCATGTTCGTGACGACAGACGTGGACGCGGACTGCGCCAGGCTCACCGAAGCCGGAGTCACCGTGGACGGCCCGACCGACCTCCCCTGGGGGCGTATGGCCGGCTTCCGGGACCCCGACGGCAACGGCCTGATGCTGCTCACGGAGAAGGAAGGCTTCTGACCCAGTGGTCACCCGGAGCGCCCAGGACCAGGGCCAGGATCAGGACCAGCTCTTCGCCGCCCTCGCGAACGCGACGCGACGCGAGGTGCTGCGTCTGCTGCGCGACCAGGGCCCTCAGCCGGTCCAGGTGCTCGCTGACCACTTCGCCATGCGCCGTCCGAGCCTCTCGGAGCACCTCAAGGTGCTCCGAGACGCCGGCCTCGTCTCCGAGGAGCGCCGGGGCAGGCAGCGCATCTACCGCTTGGAGGCCGCCCCGCTCGCCGAGGTGCAGGACTGGCTCCATCCGTACGAGCGGTTCTGGCGCGAGAAACTGAAGGGCCTCGGAGATCTGCTCGACCGCATGCCGGACGATGAGGCATGACGATGCCCCAGGCGCCCGACGAGCCCGACGATGACGACCTCACGACCATCAGGGTCGATCACTTCCTGGCCCACCCGCCCGCGAAGGTCTGGCGCGCGCTGACCGAGCCCGAACTGATCGCGCAGTGGATGATGCCGGGAGACTTCCGCCTGGAGGTCGGCCACCGCTACACGATGACCGCCGTCCCCCGCCCCAACACCAACTTCTCCGGCACCATCCAGGCCGAGGTCCTCGCCTACGACGACGAGCGCATGCTGAGCGTCCGCTGGCAGGACGCCGTCGAGAGTCGCGGGAACGCCGCCGACTGGACCATCACCTGGACCCTGGAGCCGGAAGGCCGCGGCACACGCCTCTTCCTCGTACACGCGGGGTTCGACCCGGACGACCCGGCCCAGCAGATGGCGCACCGGATCATGGGCGGAGGCTGGCGTTCCTACGTCCTCGCTGCGCTGGAAAACGTACTGACGGACCTGTGACCGCAGGACAACGGCGCGATCGCGGTCAACGCGTCACGGCGGGGCACCGGGTGCGACCGGCCCTGACTCAAGGATCTCGACGGCACGCGTCACGCGGTGGCCCCCAGGTCAGTCCTGCGCGTCTTTGGTGAAGAACTCCGGCGGTGCCTGCAGGTCGTGGGCGCGGAACAGGACGGCGTGTTCGACGCCCATGGCCTTGCCGCTCATCGAGGTCAACTTCGGGATGAAGTCCTCGGGAGCGGGGTGGTCCGGGAGCGCGGCCAAGTACGCGGCGTGCGCCTCGAGCGAGGCGATGCCGCGGCGCAGCGGTTCACCCGTGACCTCGACGCCGTGGGTCGCGCCGGAGCCGACGAGCCCGGGGACGATGAGCCAGCGCACGGAGTGCGGTTGCAGGTCCTCCTCGTCGACCTGTTCCGGGAAGACCCACCGGTTGCCCGCGTCGCGCACCGCGTCGAGCACCGCGAGCCCGGCCGCGCGGTGGTCGGCCTGGTCGAAGCCGTAGGGCGTCTCGATGTCGTAACCGGTGCCGAGTACGACGTCGGGCTTGAACCGGCGGATCTCCCGGCAGATGTCCCGGCGCAGGTCGAGGCCGTAGACGAGCACGCCGTCCGGATGTTCCAGGATGGTCAGGTGATTGACGCCGACGACGGCGCAGGCGGTCTGCTGCTCGGCGACGCGCAGGCGTGCCGTCTCCTCGGGAGGGTTCGGCATTCCGGCCTCGCCGCGGGTGAGCAGGAGGTAGCCGACCTCGATGCCGCGCGCGGTCCAGCGAGCGACCGCCGCAGATGTGCCGTACTCCATGTCGTCGGGGTGCGCGACGACGCAGAGCACGCGCTGGAAGGACTCCTCCGGGAGAGCAGGCAGTGTCATGTCGGCCATCCTTCCGCATGGAGAGCCCACTGACTGCGTGACGTGCCGAAGAGCTTCCGCCCACGGACAGCGCCCGGTGGTCTCCCGCCGACCAACGGAGTCAGTGGGCAACTCTGGCGTTGAGGCCGGGCCTCCAGTTCCGAGCGACACGGTGAAACAGCGCATGCGCTCCGGCGGACGCGAAGCCGCCGCTCCCGTCGTGACACTTAACAGTGTTCCGGAAGGGACTGATGATCCGGGAGCTGCCCACCGGGTTGCCACGAAGATGATCGCTGCCTCTGCCGCCGGGCAATTGCCTCATCCACTGACCTGCTCAAGACCTCTCACCATGGGTGTTCCTTCAAGGTGAGGGCGAGGACGGCCTGGTCGTCGTCACACTCCTTCGACCAGCGCTCCGTGTCCGCCTGTACGAATGACACGACGTCCGCGGGATCCGGTGCGCCTTCGCCTCCGAAACGCTGCGCGAGGCGCTCGAGCACGGGGTAGAACACCCCCGCGGCGTCCCGCGCCTCGCTCACTCCGTCCGTGTGCACGACGACCACCTCACCGGGAAGCAGCGGATGCACCGTCGTCTCCGCGGCGGCGCCGGGAGACAGCCCGCCCAGCCCCAGGGGCAGCGCGGGCGCGGTGACCAGCCGCCGTGCGCCCTCGGGGCCTACGACGACGGGCGCCGGGTGTCCTCGGTCGACGACCCGAACCTCGCCGCCCGCAGGCGGGAACTCCAGCACCAGCGCTGTGACAAAGAGTTCGGGGTCGTTCTCGTCACCGACCGGTGCGTTGCGGGCGATGCTGATCTCCAGCCGCTCCGCCAGGCGGCCCAGGTCCTGCCACTCGTGCGCGCAGACCCGGAAACCACCCAGAACCGCCGCGACCGTCTGTACCGCGCCCAGCCCCTTGCCGCGTACATCGCCGATGATCGCCCGGACCCCGAAGGGCGTCACACATACGTCGTACAGGTCACCGCCGACGAGCGTGCCCCCCTCTCCCGCCGAGTAGAACGCCGCGGCCCGTACCTGCCCGAGCCTGCGTGGCACCGGGCGGAGCAGGCCGCGCTGCATCGCTTCTGCGACCGAGTTCGCGCGGATCAACTCCTGTCTGGCCCGCGCCCTCTGCCACGCCAGGGCCGTGCTGGCGATTCCGATGAGGAGCGTGCCCACGTACAGCGCGATGTGGTGCTGCTCATGGAAGTGGCCGGGACGCCGGGCGGCGAAAAGCATCTGCAGCCCCAGACAGACGACGGCCGACAGCGCCGTCCCCCGCGGGCCGCGTGTCGCGGCGGCGAGCGGAGGCACCCCGATGAGCAGGAAACTCACGGGCTCCCGTCCGTGCAGGAGCAATTCGACGATCACGTCGAGCACCACTACGGCGAACGGCAACCACCACACCCACCCCTGACGCAGCAACAGGGACTGCCGACCGTTCGGAGAACGCTTGCGAGGCATAAGGCGAACCCTAAGAGCCCGCCACACGATCTCGGTGAGATGACGTGGCCGTCTGAACGCATCACCGATACGGATGCCCCACACGCTGACCTGCGGACTCGTCCACGTCCTAGGCGGGCAGAGAGCGTCGCGTCAAGCACGGACGCATTGTCGATTACTGGATCCAGATCGACCGGCAGGGAACGCCGCTCAACTTCAGCAAGCGGCAACCGAGCTCTGGTCCTGAACCGTTCGAGAAGACTGGTCAGACCCCCGCCGTGTCGCGAAAGGGCTTCGGCTGCGCGGGCGGGGGCGATACTGATCGTGACTGTCGATCCACCGCCGGACCGGCCCGGGACACGGTGCCGGGGCGCTGGGTACGCACCTTTGTCGATGTCTCCGAGGGGAGCCGTTCATGACCACGGCGAAAGACCTGTTCATCATCACCATGGACCCCAGCTCGAAGCATTCCGTGGGACAGGGTGACCTGTCGCTCGCCCTCGCGGGGGCGGAGCTGATCGATCTCATCGGTGCGGAGGCAGTCGCCGTGGACGGCGACCGCATCGTGCCGGGTGAGCTGCCGACGCTGGACGATCGGCTCATGGACCAGGCAGCGGCAGAGCTCACCCGGCAGGCGCCCTACGAGCGGATCGAGGACTGGCTGTGGCGCCGGGGCGAAGACCTCTCGGCCGCGTACCAGGCCGCCCTGGAGGAGGACGGTGAGCTGGCTCGGAAGCGAAGCGGTCGGTTGCCCTTCGGCGCGGACCGCGTGGAACCGGTCGACACGCCCGCGCACCGCCGGGCAGCCGACCGCTGGCGGGAGAAGGAACCCGTTCTGACCGCCCTCGCCTCGGTCGTGGGCATCGACGACGACCGATCCGGCGAAGAGCCCGGTCTCGATGACGAGGCCGTGACGACGGTGGTGGCCGTTGTCCACGACGCGGTGATGGAGCTGGAGGCCGTACGCCAGAGGCGGTCCATCGAGAACGCGGCTTTCGCCAACCTCTGGCGCGGACCGTGAGCCAAGACGGGGTGCGGCCGCCCCGGTGAAGAGGGGGCAGCGACCGAAGCCACCCGTACGGAGCCGGATTTGGGGCTCGACCAGGCGTGAAGGCCGGGCGGCCGAGCCCGTACGGAAACGTGGCTCCGTGGACGTACCCGGGGATCTTGGGGCGGGCATCCAAGCGGTGCTTCGCGGTCAGAAGCCTGCTCTGCCGTAGCTGAAGTAGCCGCGGAAGCAGATGTCGGACTTCGGCACCTGCCGTGGGCCGCCGAG
This sequence comes from Streptomyces sp. NPDC056452, assembly GCF_042796085.1. NCBI lineage: Bacteria > Bacillati > Actinomycetota > Actinomycetes > Kitasatosporales > Streptomycetaceae > Streptomyces > Streptomyces sp. NPDC056452. Next base: position 179,698 of record NZ_JBHTRI010000012.1, on the reverse strand, counting down.
ATGTCGGCGAACCCCGGGGGGCCGGGTGGGCTCGCCCCCGGTCCAGGCGTAGAATCGGCCCACGGGAAGCCGGGCCAGCCGGACCGCCG